>CALLYN010000338.1 GCA_937858455.1 uncultured Kouleothrix sp. | reverse complement strand
ACACGATCGTGATTGTGACGCACAACATGCAGCAGGCCGCCCGCGCCTCCGACGAGACCGTGTTTATGCTGATGGATCCGGCCACGCGCGCCGGCCAGCTGATCGAGTTCGGCCTGACCAACCAGATCTTCACGCGGCCGCGCGACAAGCGCACTGAGGACTACGTGACCGGGCGTTTCGGCTAGCTGGCCTCGGCCGTGTGCGTACAGAATTGCGCGAACCGGTGGCAGTGCCACCGGTTCGCGCTGTTTTGCTGGCGCACCTGCACCGCGCAACTCGTGCTATTCAGCGAACAGCTCGGGCATGCGCTCGCCATAGTACGCGCCCAGGCGCTGCTGTGTCTCGGCGCGGGTGCGGCGGTACGCCTCGCTGGCCAGCCGGTGGTCGATCACCGCGTTGCGGCGCTCGGTCTCGCAGCGGGCCGCATTGCCGATCGCGGCTTCGAGCGCCGTACAGCTGTGGGCGATCTCGTCCTGGCGCTCGCCCGCAACGCTGGCGGCGGCAAGCAGGCGCCGCAGGTCGGCCAGCAGCTCGCTGGGGGTGCTATCGGCCTCGGCGCCGCCGCGCGAGAGCAGCTGAACCGCAGGCGCATGCTCGCCGCCGTGCTGCTCGATCAGCCGCCGCAGCGTGCGCTTATACAGCCGCCTGCCCGCCACCTCGCACTCCCAGCGGCGCGCCAGCGCGGCGCGCCAGGCGGCTACCGCCTGCTCGCTGCGCGCGTAGGTTTGTTCGAGCTCGTGCTGCCGGGGGATGTGCGCGGCCAGCAGCTCGTCGGCGAAGGGCAAATCGCCGCGCAGCTGCTCGAGCGTCGCGATCAGGCGCCGCGACTCGGCCAGGGTTTCCGTCGGGGCCAGCGTGGTGTTCATGCCCGGGGTCTCCTCTCCAATCGTGCGTTCCGAACCTGATCATAGCCGCATATGGCGCCCGCGTCTATAGTACTTGCGTCGCCTCTGGCCATGGGCCGGGTGCTTGACGCGGCGCGCGCGGCGTGCCTATAATGGCGCTGCATGTTGCCGATGTTCGCGCCGGAGCGACGATGAAAACAGTGCTGGGCTCGCAATCGGCGCCGCCGCCCGTGGCCGCGACAATCCACATCTACCGCGGCCTGATGGATCGCGCGTCGACGTGGCGGCAGCGGATCGATAACCCTACCAACTGGGCGATCGTGACATGCGGCACGTCCGTGAGCTTTACCCTGAGCGACGAGACGCACTCGCACGCGGTGCTGCTGCTGGTGATGCTGTTCGTGATTATGTTCCTGGTGGTCGAGGCGCGGCGGACGCGCTACTACGACCTGTGGAGCAGCTGGCTGCGCCTGCTCGAAACCGAGTACCTGGCGCCCATTTTACAAGATAACAGCATTACCGCCAACGACACCTGGCAAGAGCTGCTGGTGCGCGACCTGGCCTACCCACACTTCAAGGCGCCGCTCGGCAAGATGCTCCAGCGCCGCCTGCGCGACCACTACATGGCGATCTATTTGTTTCTGCTCGGCTCGTGGCTGCTGAAGCTGCTGCAGCATTCGGCCAGCAGCCCGGCCTGCCGCGCCGACACCCTGGCATGCCACGCCACGGTCGGGCCGGTGCCGGGGTGGGCTGTGCTGGTGGTGGTGGGCTGCTTCTACGTGGTGCTGGTGGCTGCGACGCTGCTGGCCTACTCGTCGCGCGACCCGACGATCGAGATCCTGTCGCGCGAGCGCACACTGCAGAAGATCGTCTCGCCGCTACAGCAGCCGGTAAGCCGCCTGCAGTGGCACGGCGAGAGTATGCCACTGGGCGCCGAGCGGCGCGACGAAGACGTGTCGGCGGTGGAAGACTAGATTAGCCGCGGAACGGCGTTTGGCCGAAAGGTGCGCGTTGCTCACTCAATGAACGGCTACCTGACGCTCATCCTGACCGGGCATGTTCCGTACCTGCGCGCCGCCGGGCGTGAGCCGGCCGGCGAAGACTTGCTGCACGAAACGATCGCCGACGCGCTGGTGCCCACGCTGAATGCGCTTTACGACCTGCGCGAGCTTGGGGTGCGGCCGCACGTGGGCCTGGCGTACTCGCCGGTGCTGATCGAGCAGCTGGCCGACAACGTGGTGCAGAAGCATTTCTTTGTGTGGATGGAGCGCCGGCTGGCGCAGCTCGACGCGGCGGTGACTGGCTGGGAGCGCGAGGGCGAGCCGCACCGCGCCTACCTGGCGCGCTTCTACCTCGAGTGGGGGCGCGGCATTCTTGAAAGCTTCACCGGGCGCTATAATCGCAACCTCGTCGCCGCGCTGCGCGATCTGTGCGCCGATGGGCTGGCCGAGCCGCTCAGCAGCGCCGCGACCCACGCCTACCTGCCGCTGCTCGAGCGCACCGCCTCGCGGCGCGCCCAGATCGACGTGGGCGCGCTGGCGATCACC
>CALLYN010000337.1 GCA_937858455.1 uncultured Kouleothrix sp. | reverse complement strand
CGGCTATCCCGCGCCTGGCGGGCCTGCGCGCGGGCGGCGCCGAGCCGCCGGGTGCCGCGGCCTCCCAGCTGTGAAAAGCTGTCTGAAGAGGCTGGTTTGGAGAGACGAAGTCCCTTCAAAGATCACTCTTTGTGGCGGGCGGCAGCCACGAATGTGGCCGCCACCCGCCAGAAGGGAGTGCGCCGGGCTATGCCCCGCGCGCACCTCCTTTTCAGACAAGTTCTGAGAGATGAATATGGACCTCGAGACGCAGTCGATCTACCCCGATGCCCCGGCCGTGGTCAGAAGCGTGCAGGCTGGCGGGCTGACAAAATCGGAGCTTTTAGCCGAGCTGCGGCGAAACGCGGTCTCGCTGAACGAGTCGGCCGAGCGGCTGTTCGCCAGCGAGCATTTCACCGTCGCGGCCAGCCGCTATTCGGTGGTAGCTGTCGAGCTGGCCGTCGCCGCCCTTGGCTTTCCTCAGGGAGCGGCAACTGCCGAGATCTACGCCAGGGCCGAGGCGCTTGGCCTTGGCCTGTGCCCGCTCGAGCTTGGGCCGCACCTGCGGCTGCAGTACCTGGATCAGCCCGAAGGCTACTGGGGCCAGCCCGAGCTGCAGCACCAGGCGCCAAGCGGCTCGATCACGATCGCGTCGGCGCCGCTGGCCGACGACGACGATTTTCCCAAAGGGTTTTACCTCAGGCGTATCAAGGGGGCGCTGTGGCTGCGCGGCTATCGCTCTGGCGCCGAGCATATCTGGAGCCCTGGCGATCGTTTGCTGTTTCGCCGGGCGTATGGGCCTGCCATGGCTGCTGATCAGCCGGCTATTCGCCGGGCAACGCGCGCCGATGCCGCGGCAGTCGCCGCGCTGACCGACGCCGCCTACCGCAAGTATATCCCGCGGCTCGGGCGCAAGCCACAGCCGATGACCGCCGATTATGCTCTGCTTGTCGAGCAGCACCCCACCTGGCTTGTGGAGATCGGCCAGCGCCTGGCCGGCGTGCTGGTTTTGCAGCACGAGCCGGACACCCTGCTGATCTACAGCGTGGCGATCAACCCCGACGACCAGAGGCGCGGCCTGGGGCGCCTGCTGCTTGGCTGGGCCGAGCGCCAGGCACTGCTGGCGGGCTACCGCTCGCTGCGCCTGTATACCAACGCGCTGATGCAGGAAAATATCGCGCTCTATACACGCCTCGGGTATCGCGAGACGCGCCGCGAAGCATACCAGGGCGGCGAAGTCGTGCACATGAGCAAGCCGCTGAGCCCTGCGCCGCCTGCCGGCTAGCGCCGCCCATGGCTCAGGCGGGCATAACCCGCCGCAGCTCGAAGTTCGCGCGCATGGTGCTGGTGTCGAACGCGGGTGCGTGGCGCTCGACCAGCGCGAACACTTCTTCGATCAGCTGGTGCAGCTGCTCGGCGGCGGCCAGTGGCTCGGCGCGCAGCATGCGCCGCAGCCGGCTCGCCAGGTCGGGCGGCGCCACGCGCAGCTGCGCGGCCTCCCAGTCGAGCCACTTGTGAAACGGGTGTGGCAGGTACAGCCGGTTCAGCGCGGTCAGCACGTCGAGCATGCGCTGCGCTGCTTCGACGAGCCAACGCTGCAGCAGCAGCGCGTTGTCGCGCGCGGCCAGCATCTCGATCACCTCGCGCGGCTCGAACCACAGGTGCTCGGCAAGCGTCGCCTGCAGCAGCGCCTCGGGGTAGGCCGCGGCGCGCGCGCGCCAGCGCTCGATCTGCGCGCCGCCGCTGAGCGGCCGGCCGTGCTGGATCGCGCTGATGCGGATCTGCTTCTCGACTTCCAGGTCGGCGCGATCGACCACGTCGCCAATCCACTGGTCGAGCGTGCTCACCAGAAACTGGCTGGTGTCGACCTTGACGCCCCCGATGTAGAAGCCATCGGCCCACTCGTACTCGTCGACGTGCTGGTAGAGCAGCGCCCAGCCGCCGCGCGCAATCGGCTCCATGCGGTCGTGCTCGGTTGGCGGCGCGTGCCAGAAGACGTCGATCTCGATGTCGGAAAAGCGGTCGGCGGTGCCGCGCGCCACCGAGCCGGCCAGCAGCACCGCCGCGACTTTCGGGTTTGCGGCGTAGGCCGGGGCTACGCGCTCGGCCAGGGCCACGCGGCGGGCAATCTCGTCGTTCATCGGGCGCTCCTTCCCCTTCTGTCGAAGGCGCAGCAAAGCCTCATGTGCGGCCGGTCGGCGCAAAAAAAACACGCGGCGCCGGGCGAGGCTGCGTGCGGTATGCTCTGAGCCTACCATGCCAGGCAGGCCTGGTCAACCCCGACTTTTGCCCGATCCGCCAACGCGGAAACGGCTGCTCGTTTGAGCAGCCGTTGAGGAAATAGGGGTGCGGCTGGGGAATGTCAGCGCTGTGCGGGCACTGGGGGCGACCGCCGCAGTCGGCCCCGTATATCCATTTGTTGTATATACGGTTGAGGTAGCTGTATTGTTGCATACAAAGATGAGACGCGGGTTAATTGGCAATGAGTGCAATCTAAGAGCTCGTTCAAACCGGCGGCGATCGGGCTGCGCCAGGCAGCTTTGCCCGGCTGTATGCGGCCGGGTGCGAGGTGGCTGCGGCCGGCGCGCACAGCCGGGATCAGAAACGGCTGCCCGCAGGCAGCCGTGAAAGTGGATGGGAGCGGCTTTATCATTGTTTGGCGTTGTATCCGCCGCGCGATGACCGCCGCTGTCATCACGCTTTCTTGCGTCGCTTACGTGACGAACGCTATGCTCGTATTGTTGCACGAACAGATGAAAGACGCTTGAACGCCATGTGAGAGCTGGATGAATCGTTTGCGAGCTTTCTATCGCGCTGCAATGCGCTGGGCCGCGCCTGGGCCTGCCCAGCTGTGCTACAATGCGCTGCGTTTTTTGTCAGAATGTGAACGGAGCCACGCGTGAATTACCAGCAGGCGATCGATTACCTGTACTCGTTCCCCGACAGCGAGACGCGGCTGCCGCGCACGCCGGCCGAGTTCAATCTGCCGCAGACGGCCGAGCTGCTGCGGGTGTTTGGCGAGCCGCAGCGCGCGCTGCGCTGTGTGGTGGTGGCCGGCACCAAGGGCAAGGGCTCCACCGCCGTGCTGCTCGAGGCGATCGCGCGCGCGGCCGGGCTGCGCACCGGGCTGTGGACATCGCCGCATCTGCACTCGTATCGCGAGCGCATCCAGGTGGCGCGCCAGCCGATCAGCCAGGCTCGGTTCATCGCCGCGATCGAGCGCCTGCCGATCAGCCTGGCCGGCTACGACCAGGCGCGGTTTGGCCAGCCGACGATCTTTCAGCTGGGGTTTGCGCTGGCGCTGCGCCACTTCGCCGACGAGTCGGCCGACCTGGCGATCCTCGAGGTTGGCCTGGGCGGGCGCTTGGATAGCGCCAATATCGTCACGCCGCTGCTGTCGATCATCACTTCGATCAGCTACGATCACATGGCCATCCTGGGCGATACGCTGGCGCAGATCGCCGGGGAGAAGGCCGGCATCCTCAAGCCCGGCGTGCCGGCGATCACCATCCCGCAGCGGCCCGAGGCCATGCGCGTGATCGAGCGCGTCGCGGCCGACGTGGGTGCGCCGCTGTGGGTGGCCGTCGACGGGCCTCGTGCGCGCCAGGCCGATGCGCCGCCAATTTCCGGCTCGCCCGGCCTCCCAGCCTTCTTCGACCCATCGCAGCGCTACCATGGCTCGCTTACGCCGGCGCTGGCCGGCGGTTTCCAGCGCGAGAACGCCCGGCTGGCGGCGGGCGCGGCGCTGCTGCTGCGCGACGCCGGGCTGCCGATCGGCGACGCAGCGATCGCGGCGGGCCTGGCCGGCGCGCGCTGGCCCGGGCGCATGGAGCTGGTGGGCGGCACCCCGCCGATCATGCTCGACGGCGCGCACAACGGCGACTCGGCCGAGAAGCTGCTGGCAGCGCTGGGCGAGGCGTTTCCCGGCCGGCCAATCGTCTTTGTGCTGGGCGTGTCGGCGGGGCACAGCGCCGAGCATATCCTCGACGCGCTGCTGCCGCGCGCGCAGGAAATCCAGCAGCACAAATCCCGGCGGCTGCTCGGTGGTCACCCGGGTGAAACCCGCGCCAAGCCGCTGGGCATCATCGTCAACGGCGTCTCCATGCAAGGGCCTTCCAGCTACGGCTA
>CALLYN010000336.1 GCA_937858455.1 uncultured Kouleothrix sp. | reverse complement strand
CGCCAGCCCCGCGCTCAGCGCCTTCGAGCAGCTGACGCTGCCAAAGCCAAGCGTGTCGGCGTCGCTGCTGGGGATCCACAGCGGCAGACCGACCCACGGCTCAACCCCCTGCTCGAGCAGAAATTCTTCGCTAACCCAGGTGAAGCGCGCGTCGCCGCCCGCCGCCGCGCGGCATGTTTCCAGCAGCTGCTCAAAGCCAAGCGGCGTGGCTGGGCCAGTAGCATTGTAGACGCCAGCCTGGCGCGCCTCGACCTGCTGGATCGTCCAGGCCGCAAGGTCGCGCGCGTCGATCAGCTGCACCGGCCGGCCAGGCGGCTGTGGCGCCAGCACCTCGCCGCCGCGCGCGACCCGATCGACCCAGTAGGTGAAGCGGTCGCTCGGATCGTGCGGGCCAACGATCAGCCCCGGGCGGATGATCAGCGCCCGCTCGCCGAAAACGCGTGAAACTTCGGCCTCGCACTGCGCTTTGAGCGGGCCGTATGTTTCGCCCGTCACATCTTCCACGGTCGGATCATCGAGCGTCGCCACCGGCACGTGCTCGTCGATGCCGGCCACACGAAAATGCGGGTAGACCGAGATGGTGGAGATAAACGTGTAGTGTGCCGCACCGGCAAGCGCTTCGGCGGCGGCGCGCACCACGCGCGGCACGTAGCCGCTAGTGTCGATCACCGCATCCCAATGCCGGGCGCGCAGTTGCGCCAGCCCGCGCCCCGCATCCTGGCTCGGGTCGCGGTCGCCGCGCAGCTTCTCTAGCTCGGGAAACAGATCGGCGTTGTGCTGGCCGCGATTAAACAGCACCACGCTGTGCCCGCGCGCCACTGCAGCTTCGACCAGATGCCGGCCTAAGAAAACTGTGCCACCAATGATTAATAGCTGCATAACACTCCATTGACAGCAATGCTGTTATTTAGCTGTAATTATAGCAGTGTGACGTTCAGCTGTCAATAGGCTGTTACACCAATTCTGTTTTGTGATGCCCTGCCTGGCGAAGCCGAGCAGGGCATCACAAAAAGAAATTCGGGGGCGGCAAAGCCGCCCCCGAACCCTCACCATGCAGCACCAAGGGCGGCTTTGCCGCCCCCGACCCTAGCATAAAGCAAGCGATCAGCCGGGTTTGGTACTACGAGGCGCGCGCCAGATGCTCGGCCAGCAGCGCATTGAACTCAGCCGGCTTCTCGATATACGGCGTATGGCCGACATCCGCGAACACCTGCTCGCTGAACCAGCCGCCATTCGCCTGGTACGCTTCCAGCACGGCGCGCGTCTGGCTCACCATTGGCTGCTGCGGGTAAACTTCGTCGCCCGGCCAGCCCGGCACGATGCCGAACTTGCCCAGGGTGCCGAACTCAAAAAACGAATTATCCGACACGATCTGGTCGTCGGCGCCGCGCACCCACAGCACCGGCGGCTTGGGGCTGGCAGCCACGAAGCGCTGCACGCTGTCGCCGACATACTTTGGCGACATTGCGTTCACCGGACCAAGCACGCCTGGCGCGATCCCGGGCCAGTTGGCCGAGGCCACGAAATCGCCGGGGTACTTGTCGGAGCCGACCTTCTCGCTCAGCAGCGACGACAGCAGATCTTCCTCGCGCGCCGGGCGGAACGGCGGCTTCCAGTAGAAGCTGTTCATCACCACGCGCGGCGAGCCCTGCGGGTTATCGGTGCTGCGGTCGCCCTCGCCAAGCAGGCGCGCGAACTCGGGGTTCACTACGCCGCCGCCTGAGCCGGCAAAATCATCGTAGCAGGGCGCGCCGTCTAGCCCTTTGCTGCCGCCAAAGCCGTAGGGCGAGCCGGGCGCGGCCAGCGTGGCCGTCAGCACGCGCGCGGGCGCGGCGGCGATCAGGCTGAACACGATCGCGCCGCCCAGCGAGTGCCCGACTACATGGAAGCGCTCGATACCGAGCGTGTCGACAAGGCTCAGCAGGTCGTCGACCCACTCGTCGAGGCCGCGCGTCGCGTCGAGCAGCTTGTCCTCGGTGTCGCCATAGCCGCGCAGGTCGGGCGCGATGGCGCGGAAGCCAGGCGGCAGCGCCAGCATGGTTTCTTCCCAATAGGTGGACGACGAGGCGTTGCCGTGGATGAACAGCACCGGGGTGCCATCGCCTGGCCCGCTGAATAGCGCGTGCGTGGTAATACGTGGGGTGTCGATCATCTGCGAGGTGACGCCGGGAAGAGTTGGGATGCTGCCCACTGTGGTGCTCCTTCTGCTGTTGTGGCTTGGTGCGGTGCGGCTAGCCGGCCGCTTCTATTTCCAATGATGTCCTAATCCTATCGAATGTGCGCCAGCAGCGCGGCCACGAACTGATCGGGCGCCTCGATAGGTGGCGAGTGGCCGACGCCTGGCAGTACGATGCGGCGGCAGCCCAACGCCTCGGCCGCGCGCGCCGACACCGCGTCGGTCACCAGGATGTCGTGCTCGCCGGCCAGCACCAGCGCACGCGCGCCGGCGGCACGTAGCCGCTCGC
>CALLYN010000335.1 GCA_937858455.1 uncultured Kouleothrix sp. | reverse complement strand
AGCCCGGCGAAGCCGGGCAGGCCATACCAAAAAAGAAATTCGGGGCGGCGAAGCCGCCCCGAGCCCCATATACAGCACGTAATCAGCCGGATGTGATACTACAAAGCAGGGCATAGCAAAAAGAAATTCGGGGGCGGCGAAGCCGCCCCCGAACCGCCACATACAAGGGATCAGCGGGGCAGCTGCCTTCTAACCCCCCGCAATGCCGGGCGCCTACGAATGGCCTTCCGAGCCACTGGCGTGGCCGGGCACCTTGTCGCCGCCGCCGGCAGGCGCGCTGCGGCCGAGCAGCTTCAGGCCACGCGCCACGACATCGCCGACGGTCAGCCCGTAGTGCTTGTAGATCTCTTTGTACGGCGCCGAGGCGCCGAATGTCTCGACGCTCATGACGTCGCCGCGCTCGCCGACCCAGCGATGCCAGCCCTGGCCCACGCCGGCCTCGATCGACAGGCGCGCGGCGACGGCGGGCGGCAGCACGCTTTCGCGATACTCCTGCGATTGTGCGGCGAACAGCTCCCAGCTGGGGAAGCTCACGACGCGCGCGGCGACGCCCTGCTTCTTCAGCTCGGCGTGGGCCTCGACCGCCAGCGCCACCTCGGAGCCGGTAGCCAGCAGGATCAGCTCGGGCGCGCCGCCTTCGGCGTCGATCAGCACATACGCGCCGCGCAGCGTGCCCTCGGCCGCGCCCGTGGTCGCACGGTCGAAGGTTGGCAGCTTCTGGCGGCTGAGGATCAGCGCGGTAGGCCCGCGGGTATTTTCGAGCGCGGCGCGCCAGGCGAAGCTCGCCTCGTTGGCATCGGCCGGGCGAATGACGGTGGTGTTGGGGATGGCGCGCAGCGCGGCGAAATGCTCGATCGGCTGGTGGGTCGGGCCGTCCTCGCCGAGGCCAATGCTGTCGTGCGTGAACACGTAGGTGATCGGCTGGTGCGAGAGCGCGGCCACGCGGATCGCGCCGCGCATATAGTCGCAGAAAGTCAGGAATGTGCCGCCGTAGGCGCGCACGCCGCCGTGGGCATCCATGCCGTTCAGGGCCGCGCCCATGCCATGCTCGCGCACGCCGAACCAGACGACATTGCTCTCGTAGCTGCCGGGCTGGAAGCTGCCACTGGTAACCATAGGCGTCTTGGTCGATCCGGCAAGGTCGGCCGATCCGCCAAACAGCCAGGGCACCACGCCACGCAGCGCCTCGAGCGCGCTGCCGGCGGCCTCGCGGGTAGCCAGCTCGGTGCCGGCCGGGAATGACGGCAGCGCGCTCTGCCAGCCGTCGGGGAGCTTGCCGGCGAACGCCAGTGTGAGCTGCTGGCCTTCGGCCGGGTTAGCCTCGGCGTAGGCGTCGAAGCGCTGCTGCCACTCGGCCTGCAGCTTGGCGCCGCGCTCGCCGGCCTGGCGCAGCGGCGCGAGGGCCTCGGGCGGCACCACGAACTGCTTGTCGGGATCCCAGCCGTAGTACTCTTTGGTTTTGCGCACGCCCTCGGCGCCGAGCGGCTCGCCGTGCACCTTGCTGGTGCCGGCCTTGGGGCTGCCGAAGCCAATGATCGTGCGTACCGCGATCAGCGAAGGGCGCTCGGTGTCGGCCTGGGCCTCGCGGATGGCCGCGTCGATCTCGATCAGGTCGTTGCCGTCGTGCACGCGCAGCGTCTGCCAGCCGTAGGCGTCGAAGCGCTTGAGCACATCCTCGGTGAAGGCCAGGTTGGTTGGCCCATCGAGCGAGATCAGGTTATCGTCGTACAGGTAGATCAGCTTGCCGAGCTTGAGGTGGCCGGCGAGCGAGGCGGCCTCGGCGGCCACGCCCTCCATCAGGTCGCCGTCGGAGACGATCGCGTAGGTGTAGTGGTCGATCGGCGTATCGCCGCCGCGGCTGTAGGCCGCCGCGAGAAACGCCTCGGCCATGGCCATGCCCACGCCATTGCCGAAGCCCTGGCCGAGCGGGCCGGTGCTGACCTCGACGCCGGGCGTCATGCCAAGCTCGGGGTGGCCGGGGGTGTTCGAGCCCCACTGGCGGAACTGCTTGAGGTCGTCGAGCGACACACCGTAGCCAGCCAGGTGCAGCAGGCTATACAGCAGCATCGAGCCGTGGCCGGCAGAGAGAATGAAGCGATCGCGGTTGGGCCAGCGTGGCTCGGCCGGGTTGAAGCGCAGAAAGCGCGACCAGAGCACGTAGGCCATGGGCGCCGCGCCCAGCGGCAGGCCGGGGTGGCCCGAGTTGGCCTTCTGTACGCCGTCGATCGAAAGCATGCGGATGGTATTGACTGCCAGCTGATCGAGATCAGTATATGTCTCTGTCATGTTCCTAACCTTTCAGATGACGAAAGACGAAAGACGAACGACGAGCGCTAGAGCTGTTCGTCCTTCGTCCTTCATCCTTCATCTTTCGTCCTTCGTCTGCTACTGTCGCGCCTTCCAATCGGCCAGGAACTGATCGATGCCCTTGTCGGTGAGCGGATGCCTCATGCTCTGCTGCAGCACCTTGAACGGGCAGGTGGCGATGTCGGCCCCAGCCAGCGCCGAGTCGATAATATGGCGCGGGTGGCGGATCGACGCCGACAGAACCAGCGTCTTGATCTCCGGGTCGGTGCGGTAGATCTGCGCGATCTCGCGGATGAGCGTCATGCCCTCGGCGCCGGTGTCGTCGACGCGGCCGACGAACGGGCTGATGATAAACGCGCCGGCGCGCGCGGCCAGCAGCGCCTGTGCAGCATTGAAGCACAGCGTCACGTTGGTGCGGATGCCGTCTTTGGCCAGCTGATACACGGCCTTGAGGCCCTCGGTGGTGCTGGGCACCTTGATGATGACATTCGGGTGCCACTGCGCATACTCGCGGCCCTCGCGCAGCATGCCCTCGGCGTCGAGCGAGATCGTCTCGGCGCTGATGGGGCCATCGACCAGCGTAGCGATCTCGGAGATCGTGCTCTTGAAGTCGGCGCCCTTCTCCTTGGCGATCAAGGTCGGGTTGGTGGTGACGCCGCTCAGGATGCCCCAGCTGGCCGCCTCGCGAATCTCGTTGATATTCGCAGTGTCGAGATAGATCTGCATCGCTCAAACTCCTTTGTTGTGCATTGGTAGATGCTGCTTGCACCGAGTACTATACCTCGGCGCGATTGTGAATAAAATCTCCAAAAGGGGAATGTTGTTCCTCGTCTTTTGGCCGGGCTGGCCCACCGAAGTGCCAGCATATACTATGCCTTGATGATGGGTTCACGTGAAGTATACCACCGTGGTACGAACAGCGGTATTCTTGACATACTAAAACAGATGTACTATTCTAAACGCACGCGCCGCCGCATCAGTGTAAAGGAACCGCGATGGCTCTTGATCTTTCGGCGCTCAGCCGCCAGGTGCGCGCCATGAGCGGCTCGCTGGCCGTCGAGGCCGGCGACAAGCACGGCCGCCAGGCGCTGGCGCTGGGCCGCTACCTCGAGAGCGCAGACGAGCACGCGCTGTGGGCGCAGGCCGCCGAGCTGAGCCGCGAAACCTCGGCCTGGCTGCTGGCGCGCCCGCTCGAGCCGCTGAACCGCACCCGCGATCTGCCGCCGCGCCCGGCCGACTACGCGCTGGTGGCCACCGACGGCTCGCAGATCGATGTCGAGCGCCACGGCATGGCCGCCTGCTATGTGATCAATATCGGGCGCGTGTTTCTGCGCTATGGCGCCCACCCCGCCGCGCGGCTCAGCTCGCGGCCCTCGCTGTACTACCGCGACGAAGACCTGTACCTCTCCGACGGCGTGCGGCGCATCCCGATCGAGGGCAACTACCTCAGCGCCAAGCGCGATATCGAAGAAGGGCTGGCGCTGGCCGAGCTGGCCGACGAGTTCCTGCCCAGGCATGGCCCCGGCCCGCGCGCATATCGGCAGGAGACGTTCGACACCATTCGCGTGAATCCGCCCGAGCTGGCGGAGGGCATCCCGGCGATCGCGCTGCAGGATGGCACGCTGGTGCGCTGGACGCTGGCCGGCGCCGAGAAGTTCGTGCAGGACGCGTTTTTGCAGCCGTACCTGCGCTACCTCGACGCAATGCGCGCGCGCGGCGTGCCGGTGGCCTCGTATATCAGCCGGCCGCGCGCCCCCGAGGTGGCCGGCACCATCCGGCTAATGTTCTGCCCCGACGTAGACGTGGCCCAGGGCCGCGGCGCCAAGTGCAGCGCCTGCAGCGACGCCGCGGCGAACCGCACGCCCTCGTGCATGGCCTGCCAGGGGCTCACCGACGCCGATATTCTGGCCGATATGCTCGACGAGGGCCAGCGCGGCCCGCTGTTCGCCTCGATGTCGCGGATCAACGTCGAGTGCTACGGCGAGCACCTGATCCACTTCTTCTACCTGCGCGTGGGCCGCGAGGTGGCGCGCGTCGAGCTGCCGCGCTGGGTCGCCGAGGATCGCGCGCAGGTCGACCTGGTGCATACGCTGGTGTACGACCAGTGCATGAAGGGCCAGGGCTACCCGGTGGCGCTGGCGCGCGCCCACGAGCAGGCGATCGTGCGCGCGGCCGACCGGCGCGCCTTTCTGGGGATCGTCGAGGGCAGCCTGCTGCGCGCCGAGCTGCCCGCCAGCGACTCGCGCAAGCGCGAGAGCAAAGAGCGCCAGGCGCTCTAGCCGGGCGCTGCGCCGCCGCGACGAAACACCAGCGGGCTGCTGGCTGTAGCGAGCCGGCGCCAGCGAGCGGCGCCCTGCGGCTATGCCTCAGGGCCAACCCGCACGTGCCTCGGCCGCCTGATACCAACTCCGTTTGATTACTTGTGTTTTCTTATGCGGCGCCCGGCTTTGCCGG
>CALLYN010000334.1 GCA_937858455.1 uncultured Kouleothrix sp. | reverse complement strand
CAGCAGCCGCAGCGCCTGGGCCGCGCCTTGCAGCAGATCATCCATCCAAGGGTATCCGTTGTTGGCGCTCTGGCAGAGCGGCAACTCTGCCAGAGCGCGGAAAAGTTATCACTTACACAGCTGGCAGGCTAAGCCTTCGCAAGTCGGATGATTTAGGCTTTCTAAATCTCTTACGGCTTTGGCACGCCGGAGTAGAACAGCGGCTGGCCGAACTTATCTTTGCCGAACGCGCCGATCGCCGCCTGCGTGGCCGGGCTGGTGATCCAGGCCGCGAACTGCTCGGCAAGCTCGGCGTCGATGCCGGAATGCTTCGCTGGGTTCACCGGAATGACGCCGTAGGGGTTGAGCAGCGCTTTGTCTTTGTTCTCGTCGATCGTCGCGCCGCCCACCAGCAGTGCCAGGTTCGGCAGCTTCTCGCGCATGGCCAGAAACGTGCCGCGGTCGGTCAGAGCGTAGCCGCCCTGCTCGTTCGCGGTGGTGAGCGTCTCGCCCATGCCCTGGCCGAGCGACTTGTACTGCTTCAGGTCGGCGGTTGGCGAGATCCCGGTGCTGGCCCAGATGCTCAGCTCCTTGGTCGATGTGCCGCTGCCATCGCCGCGCGCGTCGAAGATCGCCTGCTTGGCCGCAATGGCCTTGAATGCGTCGGCGGCTTTGGCCTGGCCTTTGACGCCGGCTGGGTCGTCGCTTGGCCCAACGATTACGAAGTCGTTGTACATCACGTCGCGCCGGTTGATCCCGTACCCGGCGGCAACAAACGCATCTTCCTGTTTGCGCGCGTGCACCAGCACCACGTCGGCGTCGCCGTTCTGCCCGAGCTTGAGCGCCTGGCCGGTGCCGACGGCCACCACCTGAACCTTGGCGCTGTACTTCTGCTCGAAGTCTGGCAGGATCGCGTCGAGCAGTCCGCTATCGGCGGTGCTGGTGGTGGTGGCCAGGCGCAGCGTGCGTGCGGCGGCGGCAGGTGTGGCGGTAGGCCCGGCTGCGGGTGCCGCAGTGGTCGCGGGCGCGGCGGTGGGTGTGCCGCAGGCCGCGAGCGCGAGCAGCATCGCCAGGCTCAGCAGCCACGTCTGTACTCTCTTCATACCCCTCCCCTTCTACGGCACGCGCCCGCTGCTGGCGGCGGGTGCGCGCTCGCTCGCCAACACGCGCGTTTGTTGCAATAACGGATGGCGGGCAGTATAGGTTAAACGCAGGCGGTACGCAAGCGCGATGCTTTGAGGCCGGGTTACGCCAACCTCGACTGAACGCTTGGCGTATGGTGGGGGCGGCACTGCCACCCCGAAATCTCGCTGCTACCTCGCCTCCCAGTATCAAATTGCCGCAAAGACACAAAGTCTCGAAGGCGGGTATGTCTGCTTGTCATACGCTGTTCGCTTGATCACGTAGAGATTGTGTTGCACGACGTGGC
>CALLYN010000333.1 GCA_937858455.1 uncultured Kouleothrix sp. | reverse complement strand
CCCGCGCCGTGGTGGCGCTTGAGCCGCCCGGCCAGGGCGAGCGCTGGCTGCGCAGCCTGCGCCGCCACTGGGAGTGGAGCAAGTTCCAAAGCCAGCTGGCCCACGACCGGCTCCAGCGCGTGCGCACCGGCGTGTCGGCGCGGGTCGACCCGCTTGAGATCATGGTGCCCGACCCCGAGTCGCGCGAGTTTCTCGACCAGGTCGGGCGCGAGTTTCCGCAGATGAAGGTCGAGCTGCCGCTCGAGAGCGCCGACGCGCTAATCGAGTACGCCCCCGAGGCGCTGATCGGCCGGGTAGCGCCGCGCCCGGTGCTGATCGTGCACGGCGACGCCGACCACCTGGTGCCGCTGGCCGAGGCCCGCCACCTGGCGGCGCAGGCCGGCGCCGGCTGCCGCCTCGAAGTGATCGCGGGCATGGGCCATTTCAACTGGGTCATGCCCAACAGCCCTGGCTTCAAGCGCGTTGCCGAGCTCACGGTCGGCTTCTTGCGCGAGGCGCTGCCGCTCGGTTAAAGTGCTACGTTTGCGCGCTCTGCCGAAGGCAGAGCGCTGCTTGATTCTGCTAGGGCTTACGCAGCTGGCGCGTTCTGCCCAAGGCAGAGCGGTACTATCTTCGTGTATTGCGTGCGGTTTTTTCGCGCGGAGCCAGGAAAACTGCACGCGCAAACTATAGAAACTCTCGGTTCTCGCGCCAGAGGTTTGCCCATGATCACCGTAGGCATTATCGCCAACCCCGCCTCGGGCAAAGACATCCGCCGCCTGGTGGCGCACGGCTCGGTGTTCGACAACGACGAGAAAGTGAGCATCGTGCGCCGGGTGCTGCTGGGGCTCGAGGCCGTGGGCGTCCAGCGCGTGCTGATCATGCCCGATCGCTACGGCATTGGCCTGAAGGCGCTCGACACGCTGAAGCTTTCGATCGAGGCCGGGCTGATGGCCATGCCCACCACGTTTATGCCGGCCGACTCGCAGCGCGCCGCAGGGCTCATGGCCGAGCAGGGTGTGCGCGCAATCGTCACGCTCGGCGGCGACGGCACCAACCGGCTGGTGGCCAAAAGCTGCGGCGACGTGCCGCTGATGCCGATCTCCACCGGCACGAACAATGTGTTTCCGCTGATGATCGAGGCTACCACGGCCGGGCTGGCGGCTGGGCTGGTTGCCTGCGGCAAGGCCGGCCCCGCCGTGGCCCACGCGCCGCGCATCGATGTGTTTCGCGGCGGCGCCTCGCCCGGCGCGCCGCCCGACGACATCGCGCTGATCGATGCAGTGGTATACGACGAGCGCTTTGTGGCTTCGCGGGCGATCTGGGATGCCAGCAAGCTGTGCGAGGTGCTGCTGACGCGCGCCGAGCCCGGTAATATCGGCCTTTCGTCGATCGGCGCGCACCTGCTTGGCGGCGATTACCCGCCCGGCCACGGGCTGTTTCTGCGCGTCGCCCCCGAAGGCCGGCCGGTGCGCGCGCCGATCGCCCCCGGCCTCATCCAGACCGTGCACGTGGCCGAGTATCGCGCCATCGCCCCCGGCGACGAGCTGCTCGTCCGCCACGAGCGGCCGTGCGTGCTGGCCTTCGATGGCGAGCGCGAGCTGGAGCTGCGCGCGAATGCCAGCGCGCTGCTGCGGCTCAACCCGCTCGGCCCGCGCGTGATCGACCCGCGCCGGGCGGTCGAGGTGGCGGCGCGCGCCGGCGCTTTTTATACTAACTTCGGCTGATTACTTGCTTATAACGGGGTTTGGTATTGCCAGGCGGGCGGTTGCGGGGCCTAATATCAAATCCGGCTGATCGCTTGGATTATGGTGGGGGTTCGGGGGGCGGCTTCGCCGCCTCCGAAATTTCGTTTTCTTGTGCGGCGCCCGGCTTTGCCCGGCGCCGCACAAGAAAACACAAGGGATCAAACGGAGTTGGTATACGCTAGCCTGGCCGCACCAGCACCACCGGGTCGCCGGCGTGCACGGTTGCTTCAGACAGCACGCGGGCGTACAGGCGGCTCCAGCCGGGGTGCAGCTTTTGCGAGATGCGCTTCGACAAGCCGTCGGCGAACGAGCCGGCGATGTTGGCGCACGGCGCGGCGTAGCCGGTGATCTCGATCAGCAGCTCGCCTACGCGCAGCCGGTCGCCAATGCCAAGCGCGCCCCAGTCGAGCCCTTCGATCGTCAGGTTTTCGCCGGTG
Organism: uncultured Kouleothrix sp.; assembly: GCA_937858455.1. Classification (GTDB taxonomy): domain Bacteria; phylum Chloroflexota; class Chloroflexia; order Chloroflexales; family Roseiflexaceae; genus Kouleothrix. The sequence continues at coordinate 1,540 of CALLYN010000333.1, read as the reverse complement.
CTGCCCGGCGCGATCGGGTGGCCTTCGCTCTGAAGCTCGGCGATACGCTCGGCTGAGTACAGCGACACCGCGCGCTCCGGGCCGCCGTGAAACCGCCGGTCGCGCTGCTTGTCGCCTATCACGCCGCTGGCGGCGACGCGCGCGCTGGGCGTGGCGTGTTTGGGCACGCCGCCGCGCGGGTTCACATTCACTTGGGCTACGCGCCCACTGCCTGTGCTGGGCATGGCTCAAACCAGCTTTCCGGTTCATTAGAATTAACTGAAGTATACCTTGGCTACACGATCCTCGCGCTTCAGGCAGGCTCCAGCGCCTCGGCCGCTGCGGGGTAGCGCGCGCGCAGGTCGGCCCGCAGCCAGTCGAGCGCGCGCTGCTGCTCGGCGGGCCTGGCGCTGCCGCACGGCTCCAGGCCAATCGCGATGGTATCGGCCGCGCTCGCGGCGCGCCCCTCGGCCACCAGCCGGTAGATCACGCCACTCAGATCTACATAATAATCGAACCGCGGGCCGGCTGCTGCGGCCAGCTCGGCTGCGGCGGGGCCGGCGGCCGGCGCTATGCTCAGGCGCGCGATCGGCGTATCGCCGCGGCCGGCGCCTGCACCAATGCTCGCGCTTACGTCGGCGATTGGCGGCGTGGCAGCTTCGCGGCCAAGCAGCCCGCCGCGAAACACGCGCCGGGGCAGCACATCGCGGGCGTCGCGGGCGTCGAGCACCGCCGCGCCATCGGCGTCGGGGTCGCCCTGCTTCAGCAGTTCGCTCAGCTGAGCGAGCTGGGCCTCGCCGTCGGCGAGCGTCACCGGCAGCTGGCCGATCACAATCCTGCTCCAGTCGCCGTCGGCAGGGATCTGGCAGTAGAGCACGTCGAGGGCGTAGGGCATCGCCACCAGGCGCTGGCCCTCAAGCGTTTGCATTTCGGCCTTGCCCATTGGCGCGCCCATGCCGTGGGCGAGAGCATACTTGCAGAACAGCGCGTTTGGGTCGAAGTTGCGGCCGGTGCGCGCGGTATACAGGTCGTTCAGCACCAGCGTGCGTAGCTCGCGCTCCTGGGGGGTGTGCGGGTCGCCCTGGTACATATTGCGCGTCAGGTCGCTCAGCCGCGTTAGCCTGCCAGTCCAGATCAGCGTGTCGAGCGCGTAGTGCTGGCACGAGATCTGGCCGCCAGGCAGCAGGTGGTCGGGGCCGATCGGCACGCCGATCTCGCCGGTGTGCGCCAGGTAGAACTGGTGAAACGCCTGGTCAGGCCGGAAGCCTTTGGCCGGGTCGGCGGCGCGGAATAGTGTCTGCAGCAGTGCGTCGCGCAGCGGCCCGGCCGGCGCCGCGCTCAGCCGCTGCACCTGCTCGAGCGCATCCGGCGCGGCGAAGAACAGGTCGCGGCCGTAGGCTTCGAGGATCAGCGGCTGGCCGTTCACCACCACGGCGCGCTGCTGGTCGTCTTCGCCTTGGCCATCGCCGCTGGGCGGCGGGGCGAGCACCGCCACCGGCATGCCGGTGCTCTGCGATACCGCCTGCTTCAGCAGCGGCCAGCCGAACGGCCGGCCGCCGCC
>CALLYN010000332.1 GCA_937858455.1 uncultured Kouleothrix sp. | reverse complement strand
CGGCCTGCTTGCGCTCGGCACGGCTGGGGCGGCGCAGCTCGGCCAGCTCGGCCTGCATGCGAAACCCGCCGACCTGCACTTCAGCGGTGCCATCCTCTTCGTCGATCGACAGGATCTCGCCCTCGAGGCCAACCGAGCGCACCAGCACGGTGTCGCCCACCTGCAGCGGCCGCGGCGCCTGGGGCTGCTCGGCGGGCGCTGGCGCGGCCACCACCTCGGCAATACGCGGCGGCTGCGGGCGCTGCGCCTCTTTGGCCTGGCTCTGCACTGTCTGCAGACGCTGCTCGGCCTCTTCCATCCACTGGCGCGTCAGCGACACCGAGCGGAACTCGTCGCGCAGGCGGCGCAGCTGGCCGCGCACCTCGCGCAGCTCGTCGTCGATCTGCGCGCGCGCGGCCTGCCACTCGGCATCGCGACGGCCCTCGAACTCGTGCAGCTCGGTCGCCAGCCGGTCGCGGTACTTTTCGGCGTCGGCGCGCAGCTCTTCCACGCGCTTTAGCTCGGCCGCGCTGGCGGCGCGCTCGCGGTGGATGCCGGCCAGCAGATCTTCGACCTGCGCATCTTCGCGCGCCATCATGCCGCGCGCCCGGCCTACCAGGTCGGGGTCGAGCCCCAGCCGGGTGGCGATCGCCAGCGCGTTTGAGCGCCCGGGGATGCCGATCGTCAGGCGGTACGTCGGCGCCAGCGTCTCGACATCAAACTCGACCGAGCCGTTCTCGACGCCCTCGGTGGCATAGGCGAACGCCTTCAGCTCGGCGTAGTGCGTGGTGGCCACGCCCAGCACGTCCAGGTCGAGCAGCCGCTCGATGATCGCGCGCGCCAGCGCCGCGCCCTCCACCGGGTCGGTGCCGGCCCCAAGCTCGTCGAGCAGCACCAGCGCGGCCGTAGGCTCGGCCGACTGCCAGTCGGCGCGGGCGGCCTCGAGCGCGGCAAGGATGCGAATGATATTGCTCATGTGCGACGAGAAGGTCGAGAGGCTCTGCTCAATGCTCTGCTCGTCGCCGATGTCGGCGAAGACCTGGCCGAACACCGGCAGCCGGGCCGGCGCCGACGCCGGGATGTGCAGGCCGGCCTGAGCCATCAGCGCCAGCAGCCCGGTGGTCTTCAGCGCCACAGTTTTGCCGCCGGTGTTTGGGCCGGTGATCAGCAGCATGCGGAACTCGCCGCCGAGGTGCAGGTCGGTCGGCACCACCGTCGCCTGGTCGAGCAGCGGGTGGCGCGCCTGCGTCAGCAGCAGCGGGGCATTCCCAGGCGGCACGTTCGAAGACTGCACGTTGGGTACATTCGCGGCGTCAGAACCTTCAACGTTGGCAATCTCCGGCGCGACGCACTTGAGCGCCAGCGCGTACTTAGCCTTGGCGAACGCCAGGTCGATCGCGGCGATAGCCTCGACGCCGGCCACAATCTGCGGGGCGAACTCGCCCACGCGCTCGGAAAGCTCGGCCAGAATACGCGCGACTTCCTCTTCCTCGGCCAGCTGCAGCTCGCGGTAGCGGTTGTTCAGCTCGACGATCACCAGCGGCTCGATATACAGTGTCGCGCCGCTGGCCGACTGGTCGTGCACCAGGCCGCGGATGCTGCGCTTATTGCCGGCCTTCACCGGCACCACGTAGCGCCCGTTGCGAACGGTGATGATCGGCTCCTGCAGCGCGTCGGCGTACTGCGACGAGCTAATCATGCTCTGGAGCTTGTCTTGCAGGCGGCCGAACGCCACGCGCACCTCGCTGCGCAGGCGCGCCAGCGTGGGGCTGGCGCTATCGAGCACAGTGCCGTCGTCGCCGATCGTCGTGGTGATCGCGTCTTCGACCGCCGGCAGGTTCGGCAGGTCGTGCCCAAGCTCCTGCAGCAGCGGGAACTGCGCGGCGTCGAGCTTGAGCAGCAGAGCGCGCAGCCGCCGCCCGCTGGCGAGCGTAGCCGCCACCTCGAGCAGCGCGCTGGCCTCGAGCACGCCGCCGCGCCGCGCCAGCCCGATCGGGCCGCGGATGTCGCGCGCGCCGCCAATGCTGGTGTCGGGCCGGTCGTCGAGCAGCCGGCGCGCCTCGCTAGTCAGCGCGATCCCGCGGCGGATCACATAGGCGTCGGTGCTCGGCAGCAGCCCCAGCGCCAGCTCGCGCGAGGCCGAAAACGAAGTGTGGCGAGCCAGCCGTTCAAGGATCTTAGAGAACTCGAGGGTTTCGAGGGTTTGCGCACTTATTGCCATCTATCGTACCCGGAAAATAATATCGGCCTCGCGCGGCAGCACCGGGCGCACCGACGTATAGATCAGCGGCAGGATGTTATCGCCAAAGAAGCGCACCAGCGTCGATGCGCGCACGCTGCTCTGCGTCGCGATCATGAACGGCAGCGACGCGCTCGAGGCCGGGCTGCGAAACACAAACAGATCTTTCAGCAGCACCGCCAGCATGCCCATGAACAGCGCGGCCATCAGCAGCCCCAGCAGCGTGCCCAGGATTTTATCGATGAAATCGAGGCTGACCGGCATTCGAAAGTACCGAAATGTGTACAGTCCGGCGATCGTCAGCAGCAGAAAGCTCACCATCAGCACCACCGCGAACGCAGTGATCTGGCCGACATCGGCGGTGGTGTTGAAGCGCAGGCGAAAGAAGTTCCCCACCGACTGAAAGTACAAGCTCGCCAGCACGATCGCCACGTAAAACGCGACGATCGCCACCAGCAGCTTCACCGTGCCTTGAAAGAAGCCCAGCGCAAGCCCGCCTAGCAGTATCAGGATGAAGATTAGGTCGACGCCGTTCATCGCGCTCCTCCGGCACTAAAGCCTTTCTTCCGCACGCGCCGCGCCATTATAGCATAGCGCCTGCCCAGGCGCATAGCGCGGCGCCATGCGCCCCCTGGCAACGCCGCCTGGCACGCGCGGCAACAAACCTGGCACGCGCGGGCTGCCGCGCCGCCCAACTGCCACTGCGGCTTTCGCCCGCACGAATGCCCCTTTTTACACTTTTTTAACATTTCTCGCAGCCGGCGCGCGGCGCTGAACATTTGCCGAGCATCCAGCCGTAGACGCTGGCCCTTGCGCGGTGCTACCCTGGTGCAGGGTTAAGGAGCCGTTAAAACACATCGCAGCCACCCGGCTTCGCACCTTAACAACCAGGGAACACACCAGGCAGGTTCCGCGAGCCGCCCAAGCGGCGTGCGGAAACGCAGCCGGCGCGCCGGGCCTACCGCCCACGCGCCCGGCCCAATCCAGCCCTTCGTCCCGCCCGACACAACGCCCGTACCACTTTCACATCGCCCGCAACGTTTAAGGAGGCACACGATGAACCATCGTATCGCAACCGAAGCGCAGCACCCCAGCCACTCGCGCAAGCCGGGGCTGGCCAAGCTGCTCGGCACCATCTTCCTGCTCACCTGCCTGATCGCCAGCGCCGTGGCGGTTGGCCTGCCGCAGTTCTCGAAGGCCGCCAGCGGCTCGGCTACCGTCAAGGCCGCCGCCGACACCTTCGCCACCAGCCGCCGCCCCGACAAGGGCTACGGCCGCACGAGCCGGCTCGAAGCGCGCGGCGACCCACGCACGCTGATCTTCCTGCGCTTTGCGGTGAACGGCCTTGGCGCGAACAGCGTGGCCGCCAGCCACCTGCGCCTGTACACGATCAAGGGCAGCGACCAGCCGGTTGGCCTGAAGCTGTTCAGCGCCGCCGCCGACTGGGACGAGCAGGCCCTGAGCTGGCAGCAGCAGCCCGCGCTTGGCGCGCAGGTGGCTGAGCTGGCGCCTGCGCCGCTCGCCAAAGGCCAGTGGGTCGACTTCGACCTCGGCCAGCTGATCACCGGCGACGGCACCTACGCCTTCGCGCTCAGCGCCGACACAGCCTCGGGCGTGCAGTTCCGCTCGCGCGAGCGCGCCGAAGCCCCCGAGCTGGCGCTCACCACCCAGCCTGGCGTGGCGCCGAGCGACTCGACCGCGCCTGCGCCTACCGCTGTAGCCGACCCGGCCGATGACGCCGATATTGCCGACGACGCGGCCGACACCGCCGCCCCCGACGAGGGCATGCCCGTCGCCGACGCCGCGCTCGCAGCCGACACTGCCGCCACTGCGGCGGCCGGCGGCCCGCTGGTGCTGGTGCAGCCCGCCACCGGCGGCTACCTCGGCAGCAGCGCCGAGCTTGCCCAGCGCATCCAGCTCGCCAACCAGGGCGTCGAGCCCTACAAGTCGGCCTACTCCAACGTCGTCGCCTTCGCCAATGGCAAGCTCGGCAGCAATCCTTCGCCGCAGAACCCGCTCAACATCGGCGGCACCACTGGCCCGTTCGTCGACGACACCGCCACCGCCTATGGCCTGGCGCT
>CALLYN010000331.1 GCA_937858455.1 uncultured Kouleothrix sp. | reverse complement strand
GGCGGCGAAGCCGCCCCCAAACCCCCACCAGCGAATTTGGTATCAGAGCCTGGAACAAACATCTGCGGGGGCGGCTTTGCCGCCCCCGCGCCCCACCGGGCTGGGTGATCAGCCCCTAGCTCTATTTCAAGAAGCTATTGCTGAACGCTTTGGCGATGTCGACATCGCTCTTGAGCAGGCCGCTGTCGCGCATGAATGTGTGCGTCGCCTGCCAGCTGGCTGTGTCGCTGAAGCCCAGGCCGCCGCTGGCAGTGGCGGCGCTCTGCCAGTACGGCAGCGTTTCCTGCAGCACCTTGCGCTGCAGCTGCTGCGTGGCGGCGTCGGCCTTTTGCAGCTCGGGGATGTACTCGAGCGCGGTGGCGAAGGCCGCGTCGGGCTGCGCGATCGCGTCGGCCATGCCGCGCAGCGTAGCGCGCACAAAGCCGCGCACCACCGCCGGCTGGTCGTTCGCCAGCGCCTCGGAGGTAATGATCCCGTCGGAGGCCAGCGGGTAGAAGTCGGCCACCTTAATAATATTTACCTTGATCCCCTGCTGGTCGAGCAGCACCGGCTCGTTGTTGCCATAGCCGCTGGCCACCTGCACCTTGCCCTCGGTCAGCGCCGCAATCTGCGCGAAGCCGATGTCTTGCACATTCAGGTCGCTCTCCTTCAGCTGGTTGGCGTATAGCAGCGCCAGCAGGCCGATGTAGCTCGCGCCGAAGTGGCCGGGGATCCCCACCGACTTGCCTTTCAGGTCGGCCGGGGTTTTGATATTCTGGTCGGCCTTGCTGAAGAACACCGTCGGGAAGCGCTGGTTCACAGTGGCCACCGTAAGCACCGGCAGGCCATTCGCGCGCGCCAGCAGCACCGAGTCGCCGCTGGCCATGCCGAACTGCACGCTGCCCTGCGCCACCCGCTTCACTACGTCGGTCTCGAAGTTGTAGTCGTACTTGATCGCCAGCCCCTCGGCGGCATAGTAGCCCTTTTTGTCGGCAATGTAGTATTCGGCGAACTGCACATTTGGAATGTACGGCATCGCCAGCGTGATCTCGCGCGGCTGCCCGGCCGTGGCCGCAGATGGCGCCGCGCCTGTGCTGGCCGTGCTGGCCGGCGCGCTCGCCCCGCAGGCCGCCAGCAGCAGCGCGGCTGCCAGCACCCACACCATTCTTCGTCCCATCGCCACTCTCCTCCACACGATACAGGGTAGATCCAACACACAACCCCCGGCAGGCGGCGGCCCGGCTGCGGCTAGGTGGTTTCCCAGCGCACCAGCGCTCGCTCGAGCAGCACCGCCACCAGGTAGAACACCAGCGTCAGCCCGGCCAGCGAGATCAGCGCCACAAACATCAGCGGCGTATCGAACAGCCCGCGCGAGATGTTGATCAGCGCCCCGAGGCCGTCGCGCGCGCCGACGAACTCGCCGACCACCGCGCCGGTGGTTGCCAGCGCCAGGCCCGACTTCACGCCGCCGAAGATGCCCGGCAGCGCCAGCGGCAGCTCGACGTGCCAGAGCGTCTGGCGGCGGTTGGCGCCGCTGATCTTAGCCATCTCGAGCAGCTCGCGCGGCACGCCGCGCAGCGCCACCACGGTGCTGCTCAGGATCGGAAAGAACGTCACCAGCGCGGCCACCAGCACCTTTGAGCGAATGTCCGAGCCAACCCACAGGATGATCAGCGGCGCGACTGCCACCACTGGAATGGCCTGGGTGGCCGCCAGCTGCGGCGCCAGCACGCGCTCGAGCTGCCGCGCGTGCGCCAGCAGGTAGCCAAGCGCTAGGCTCACCGCCAGTGCCAGCCCAAACCCGCCCAACGACTCGACCAGCGTGAGCATGGTGTGGTACGGCAGCGTGCCGCCGCTCCACTCGGCGATTAGCCGGCTGAACACTAGCCCCGGCGCCGGCAGAATAAACGCCGGGTAGTCGCGCAGCACGACGATCGCCTGCCAGATCAGCAGTGCCAGCAGCAGCGACACCGCCAGGCCGGCGCTGGGCGGCACGACCGGGCGCTCGCGCGGGCGCTGCTCGGCCGACGCGCCGTCTTTCGGGCTAGCGATATAGCCAAGTGGCTGTTGACGCACCATGCGCTCCTCCAAAAAAAAATAGATAGCCCCGAAGCCATACGGCTTCGGGGCATAACAGCAAACAGCACCGCATGCCTGAACCGCGCACGGCAGTGTGCGGAGGCACCGGTATAACGGCCAGCTGGCACGCGGCCAGAGGTCGTTCGTCTGCCGATCTTCTCTCATCCGGACTGTACCGTCGGCGCTGGGATCGCACCAGCTCCTGCCTTGCGGCTCGCGGGCTCGCGCCAGAGGTTCGCGGCGAGCGGCTGGCAGCTTGTTGTTTTTGCCACCTAGCTCTTCGCCTGCGCCTCCGGCGTATCACCGCCGGTCGGGAATTGCACCCTGCCCCGAAGATCGTGTTCAATTGGCACCCAGCATAGCACCGCGCCCCAGCCTTGTCAAGCTACCCCAGCCGCGCCCCAGGGCTCGGGCGAAGTCGGCCCTCACCCCCCCTCACCCCCCTCTCCCGCGCGCGGGAGAGATATTACGTTGAAGGGGCGGACATTCGTGATCCGCCCGTTTTTTC
>CALLYN010000330.1 GCA_937858455.1 uncultured Kouleothrix sp. | reverse complement strand
CGATGGCGAGGAAGGGCATCGAGTCGGGCGATCAGACGAGATTGCGGCGGTAGAGCGAGACGAGCCGCTCCCAATGCCGCTCGGCGGCGTCGCGGTGGTAGACCGGGCGCTTGGGGAAGGCGAAGCCGTGATGGGTGCCGGGATAGATCTCGACTTCGTTCTTCGTGCCTTTCATGCCGGCAGCCACCTTGTCGATGATCTCCTGCGGCGCGTAGATGTCGCTCTCGGCGCAGGCGAAGTAGAGCTCGGCCCTTGTCTTTGACGCCGCCAGATGCGGGCTGTCCGGCTGGTCGGTGGCCAGGTGCGTACCGTAGATCGAGGCGGCGGCCTTGACCCGGTCGCTGAACTGCGTGGCTGCATTGACGGCGTAGCGGCCGCTCATGCAGTAGCCGACGGTGCCGACGATTTTCGTGTTCGCCGCCTTCTGCCCTTCGGCGTAGGCGAGCAGGGCCTTGGTGTCTTCCATCACGAGCGGGATGTTGATCGAGTTCATCAGCTCGAACATGCGCTTGCGCTCGGGCGCTTCCGGGTCCGGCGGTACCGGACCGATCTCCATCACGCCGGAACGGTAATAGAGATTGGGCAGCATGACGTAGTAGCCCGAGGTGCCGAGCCTGCGCGCCATGTCGCGCAGCTCCTCGCGGATGGCCGGCGCATCCATGTAGAAGATGATGACCGGAAACGGTCCCCCGCGTTCCGGGTGAGTGATGAACGTGGTCGTCTTGCCGTCCTTGGTCGGGATATCGACCTGGCTATCGATCATGGGTGTTCCGCCGCTGCCTGCTGATTCCAATTTTTCGTTCGCGTTCGGATACGATTGCAAGGAAAGGGGAATATGACAAGCAGAGCCGCCGGCAGGCCGGGCTTGAACTGAAGGCCCGGCATTGCCATTTTCCTGACCGTGCATGCCTACGAAAGCGGAGCATTTTGCGATGACCCAGACCAACAACCGGTTCTTCGACGAGATCGGCCGCCTGATGAACGACGCCGCGGGCGCCGCGCAGGGCGACGCGCTGGCATCCGCGATCGACCGCGCGCGCGATGCCATTGTGGCCGCGCTGGCCACGATCGAGCGCGCCACGCGCGAGACCACGGGCGCAGTCAAAGCGATCGGCAATCGAGGAGGCGTGGCGGGATGAGCTACCTGATCATCAACGGCACCACCTACAGCGGCCTGCCGAATGGCACCGGCAACCAGAGCGCCTGGCAGCCAACCGGCTACGTGCCGAAAATCGAGAAGATCGGCACCACGCTTGTGGCCGCCGACGGCACGCACAATCGCGTCGAGCGCGCAAGCCCCAAGCGCGCGTGGAAGATCGACTGGGACGGCTGCAACAACGCCACCCGCCTGGCGCTCGCCACCCTCGCCGCGCTGGGCAGCAGCTTCAGCATGACCGACTTCGACGGCGCCACCTACACGTGCTTCATCGACGACCCGTTCGAGCCCTCCTGGGCCTTTAACGACCTGAGCGGCGCCAGCTTCTGGGCGTGCGCAATCACCGTGCGGCAGGTGTAGCGTGGGCGTCAGCATCGCAGATTATCTGCTCGAGCTAAAGATCGGCGGCGTGTGGACAGCCGTGGCCGACAGCGCGGTGCTGCGCATCGGCGGCAGCTGGAAGATCAGCGGCAACGCCGCGAATGCGCTGGCATTCGGCGACGATACCGACGCGACGATCTCGGGCCAGCTGCTCTACAGCCTCTGGTCCAGCCTCAGCTACCAGCAGCCGATCCGCTACACCACCTACAACAGTGGCGACACGACCGCGCGCACGTTCACCGGCGTGATCACCAAGCTGCACCGCACGCTCGACACCTGCGACCTGGAGGCGGCGGGGATGAAGACGCTGATCGCCGCCACCAAGATCTACTCGCCCATGGTCGTGCGCCGGCCGGCCGCGACGAAGACCAGCGCCAGCAGCGTCGAGGATCCGACCAACCCCGCGTACGCCGGCGGCCTGATCAACTACGCCATGTGGCAATGCGGCGGCCGCCCGGCCGAGCAGGCCGGCAGCTACCCCGCCGCAACGTTCTACTACAGCTGCGACCACGCGCTCATCGCGCCGGATTACGCCTGGCTGGCCGGCGAGGACACCTGGGCCGAGTGCCTGAAGCTCGCGCAGGCCTCCGGCGGCCAGCTCTACCAGGACGCCAGCGGCGTCGTGCGCTACCGGCAGGTGCTCGGCTACGCCGGCGCGACCGCCACCGACGCGATCGGCAACAGCGACTACGCCAGCGCCGAAGAGACGACCGAGCCAGGCGTTCAGCACGGCACCAAATTCACGTGCCAGTACACGCCGCGCCGGCGCCTGGGCACGCAGACGATCGCCGACGACACCACGCCGCGCCACATCGAGCCTGGCGAGAGCGTGACGATCGTGATTGAGCCGCAGAACCCGATCGTGCGCCTGGAGACCGCGAGCGGCGGCACACAGCTCCTGCCGGCCGCGCTCGTGGTCGCCTGCCAGGACGGCACGCGCATCAATCAGGGCGCGGGCGGCTACACGCACACCCTCGACGTCAAGGCCGGCCGCATCATCATCACGGTCACCAATGCCGGATCGCTGGCATGCACCGTGTGGCGCGTCACCCTGCGCGGCGACCCGGTCGTCGCCGGCGAGAGCGGGAGCATCAGCGCCGGCAGCGGCACGATCGAGCGCCAGATCGAGCCGAGCGTCTATATCCAGCGACAGAGCGACGCCGGCCGCCTGGCCGAGATGTACGCGATGTTCTACGGCACGGCGCGGCCGACCGTCACGGTGCGCGGATGCGCGCACACGCCCTCGCGCGCGGTCGGCCAGACGATCCTCTTCAGTAACGCCGCATGGGGCATCAGCAGTGTGCCCTACGTCATCCTGGAGATCCGCCACGACGATACCGGCCTCACCGCCGAGTATGCCCTGGCCTACGTCGGGGATCTGCCCGACATGAGCCAGTTCTATGTCGTGGGCCAGGCCTACAGCAGCGGCGACACCAAGTACCTCGGGTGGTGACATGGCGATCTGGGAGACGCTGCCAACCTTCTACGACAACGCCGGCCAGCTGGATAGCGCAACCGACCTGAACACGCTGCGCGCAGCGGCCGGCCTCGTCGATCGCTGGACCTACCGCGCCGATCCGCTGTTTGACTCAAGCACGGGCGTGGACACCAACACGCCCGGCTACTACGCGACCGTCTCGCCACTGCGGATCTGGTGGGGCGGCGTGCGCTACATCAGCGGATGCACCACGCTCACCGTCGAGATGAAGGGGCAGCTGAGCGGCAGCGAGACAATCAAGGTCTACTGGAACGGCACCGACGCGAGCGGCAGCGGCACGCTGGCGATGACCCTGACGCCGCCGGGCAGCTTCGGCGCCTTCTCGGGCACGTACGCCCTGCCGGGTGGCCTGACCGACGGCGACGTGTACCGCATCGAGATTCGGATCGAGGGCACGCACAGCGCGAGCGCCAACTACCAGGTGCAGGATGTCTACCTCTCGCCGGTGACGAAGAGCGGCTGGAGCGCGGCGCCGTCGTTCAGCGCCAGCACCGTGAACGCCGCGAACCTGAACGCGCTGGCCACGAGCATCCAGTGGGTGTACGACCGCATGCGGCTCGTGCCGATCGTGCCGCACCTGCGGCTGTGGTACAACCTCGGGCCATTCAAAGACCCGAGCTACGGCGATCCGCAGCACACCAACCGGCCCATGATCTACGGCTCGATCGGTCGCTACACCAGCACCGCCGAGCTGCGCATCACCGGCGTGGTGCAGTCGCTGACCACCAGCGGCTGGAGCTTCGTGGTGCAGCTGAACGGCGCGACGGCCTACAGCTCGCCGACCTACGGGGTGGGCACGCAGGCGATCGACCTGCGGCTGCCGCTGACCAGCTACGCGCTCGGCAGCCGCGTGGCCGTCGCCATCCTGGCGACCTGCTCGAACGGCGGCACCAGCAACCCGCCCCGATTCACGCGCTGGACGCTCAGCATCATGCACGCGGTGGCCCCATCGGGCGGCTGGCCCTACGCCAGCCTGCCGGCGAAATTCGGCGGCCCGGCGCAGGGCACGACGCCCTGGTCGACCGTGGTGAGCGGGCTGAACAGCCTGGCAACCGTGGTGAACAACGCCAAGGCGCGGATCGACGCGCGGCCGGAGCAGTGGGGGCGCATTCGCGCGATGCGACGCCACTACACCCGGAACATCGACACCGAGTTTCTGCTTCAGGCCCGCGCGCGGCCGATCTGGCCCTGGCGCACCGGCGCAGAGCTGTACGTGAAGGGCGCCAACGTCGAGGTGCAGTGGGGCGTCTTGCAGGCGCCGGTTGTCGACGCGAATGCCAATGGCTGGGAGCAGTACAGCATGAGCCAGAAGCAGACCATCGACGGCAGCGCCACGGGCGCCACGGTCTACCTCGACGACCTGCCCGGCCTGGACATCGGCAGCTTTTTCACGCTGTTCGGCGACCCGTGGTGGGCCGGCGAATATATCGGGTGACATATGCCGGGAATCGGCAAGCGCAAACAAACCCTCTATATCGACCACCAGCCGGCCAACAAATACGCCACGGTCGGCACGGAGGGCGCCAGCCTGGACACCGGCGCACCGCCGGTGCCCCCGACGATCCCGGCGCCGACCAACCTGGCGCTGGTGGCCAGCCTGCTGCAGAGCGCCGTCACGCCCAGCGCGCAGATCGCCGCCACCTGGTCAAACCTGGAGACCAACGACCAGGAGACGTATCGCGTGCAGGTGGCAACCGACAGCGGCTTTACGCAGCTGGTCGGCACCTGGTCAACCGGGCAGAATCAGGCATCGGCGGTGCTGGCGCCGCTCAAGGTCGCGACGACCTACTACGTGCGCGTCCAGACGATTGTGGGCAACAGCAACAGCGACTGGAGCGCGAGCGCGAGCGCCACCACGCCGGCGGACACGACCGCGCCCGCGGCGCCGAGCGGCCAGGCGGCGGCGTTTGCCGGGATCGGCGACCTGGTGGTGACGTGGAGCAATCCAACCTCCGCGAACCTCCGCGACATCGAGATCAAAATCTGGGACAGCGCGAGCAAAATCACGCTCTACGCGACGATCTACGACGCCACGCAGCGCTACGTCTGGACCGCCGCGGCGAATCTCGCCGCCACCTCGGGCGCCGGCGATCCCTCGCTCTACGTCGAGCTGCGGGCGCGGAGCTGGGGCGGGGTGTTTTCGAGCATCGTCACCGCGAGCGCGACGAAGGCGGCGCCCGCCACGCCCGGCAGCATCAGCCAGAGCTGGGCGGGTGACACCGGCGCGGCCGGCGCCGACTGGAGCATCAGCTGGGCCGCGCAGAGCGACGCCGCCTATTACCTACTCAACATCAACGCGCTCGGGGCGCGGCGCGTGTACAACAACACCTACACCTACGCCCTCGACAAGAACATCAGCGACAACGGCAGCGCCGACCCGACGCTGAGCTACAGCGTGATCGCGGTCGACGGGCTGAATCAGAGCAGCGCGAGCGCCACCGGCACAGCCACGAACGCCGCGCCGGCCGCGCCGGCCGTCACGCTCACCGGCGGCGCAATGTCGCTGATCGTCGCCACCATCACGACCGCGCCGGCGGCCGACTTCGCCGCCTGGGAGTACGTCTGGAAGCGCGACGGGAGCACCGTGCGCACGCTCGAGTCGCGTGCCAGCGAGCAGCAGTACGAGCTGAGTGGCGCGGGCGACAGCGGCTCGCACTCGTGGACTGTGGTGGTCAGGCAGAAGGACGCCTTCGGGCAGTACAGCTCGACAACCACCAGCAGCGCCGTGGTGCTGGATGCCCTGACGCTCGACTTCCTGCGCGGCGGCCTGAGCTACAGCGACTCGGACGGCAACACCTTCACCCCGCCCGCCAGCGGCACCCTCGCCGCCCTCAAAGACGGCACCACCACATCCGGCGGCGTGGTCTACGCCGCGTAGGAACACAGCATGGCAACGTTCCCCATTGCCCACCTCCGCGACACCTTCGACGACAACCTGGTCAATCCGTGCTGGAACCTCGTGCAAACCGGCAGCGCGACCGGCAGCGAAACCGGCGCGCAGGCCGTGTTCACGCTGCCCAGCTCCGTCGCCGGCAGCCACGCGGCCTACTACGAGAGCAACGCCAACTACGACCTGACCGGCGACGGCGCGGCCACGCAGGTGGGCACGATGGTGGCTACCGGCGTGGCGGCCACGGCCTTTTTCCAGCTGATCCTTGACGCCAACAACTACCTGGAGATGAGCCAGCTCAGCAACGCGATGCGCTGCATCAAGGTCGTCGGCGGCGTCTCGACGATCCTGTTCACGGCCACCTGGTCATCCACCAACCACAAGTACTGGCGCATCAGGGAATCGAGCGGCACGATCTATTGCGAGACGTCGGCGAACGGCACCAGCTGGACCAACCGCGCCTCGCTGGCCACGCCCTTCGCGGTCACCGACCTGACCGTGCGCTTTGGCGCCACGTGCGGCAACGTCGCGTCGCCGGGGTCGTTCAAGCTCGACATGTTCAACCTCATCCTGCCGGCGCCAACGTCGACCTGGCGCTGGACGGATGCCGACTGGCAGATCGTGAACCGCCTGCGGCCGATCACGCTGGCGTCGACCGGGAACATGCAGGGCGTGATCGTCGTGGCGGGCGGCAAGGACTCGGCAAACACGCTTACTGGCAACGTGTACTACTTCGGCGGGCCGGTGGGCAGCGCCAGCGGCGGCTATGCGGCGCTGACGCAGTATGCGAGCCTGGCGGAGGCCCAGAACACGCCGTTCACCATCCCGGCGGACGGCCGGGTCGACCTGCCGGCGCTCTTTGACGGCCGCATCGTGCGGCTGTACCACCGCTCGAGCGACGGCGCCAGCGGCACGCTGCGCGAGTTCGTGCCGCGCCGGATTGTGCAGGCCGACGACGTCGAGGCGGAGAGCATTCGCGCGATCAACATCGCGGCGGGCACCATCACCGCCGACAAGATCTACGCGGCTTTCACGATCACCGGCAAGCGTGTGCAGACCGCCGAGAGCGGCGCGCGGGTCGTGCTAAGTGGCGACGCCAACGGCGGGTTCATCGGCTACGGCGCCGCCGATACCTACGATCCAGTCGCCGGCAGCGGCACCTATCAGGCGCGCTGGAGTCTCGCGGACGGGAAGCTCTACGCCGGTGGCGGCTCGACGGTGATCGACGCGACCGGCATCCACATGGTCGCGCCGACGATCAGCGCCTACGACGCGACGCGCTCCGTCTCGTGGGCCGAGGCCGGCGGCGCGATCGTCGGCTATGTACAGGGCTACCGCGTCGGCTCACCCGCGCCGCTCAGCGTGATGAACCTCTACAGTAAGTCGCCGAGCGGCGCACAAGAAGCGTGGGCCAACCTGGTGGCCGAGAACACGGTCAACGGCACGATCGGGTCGCTGTATGTGCAGACCAGCGGCGCCAACAGCCTGGCGCAGCTGAACGTTACGAACACCTATGTGAACGGCGTGCTGAACGTCTCGGGGGTTGCGAACGCCAACGCCGGCCTGATTGCGGCGGTGAGCGACGCGATCACCAACGTGACGAGCGACGTGCTGCAGATCAAGCACAGCACCTCGGGGACGGCGGCGGCGGGATTCGGCAGCGCGGCGCGCTGGCTGCTCGAATCCAGCACGACCGCCGACCAGAACGCCGCACAGATCGACGTCACGTGGGATGTAGCGACGCACGCCAGCCGCCGCGCGCGCATGATGCTCTATGCGTACGACGCGGCCGGCGCGCGCAACTTCCTCACCGGCGCCTCCACCGGCGCTGCGCCGACGATCGGCTTCCTGGGCGCCACGCCGGCCGCGCAGCAGACCGGCGGTGCCGCCACCGCCGGCGCGAGCTACACCGCCACCGAACAGGGCATGCTGCAAAAGGCCTACAACGCGCTGCGCACGTTCGGATTACTCACGTAGGAGACAGCTATGGCACTCGCATCGCTCCCCGGCTCGTTCACGCTGAACGGCCAGCGCTTCACGGTGTGGAGCGGCAACCCCGCGTTCGCCAAAGATAGCGCCGACGGCGCGACGTTCTGGGCGGTCAACGCCAAGCGCGCCAGCGACAAGGCAATGTACTTCCTGGTGATACGCCAGGACGCGAGCGGTGCGCTGACGCTCGCGCATCAGAGCGAGCCGACGCCGGTGGGCGCCGGGCAGGGCACGCTGCGCGTCGAGGCCGGCCGGCTCGTGGCGTCGTATTTTATCGAGAGCGGCGACGCCAAGGCCACGCGCCAGGTCGTGATCAGCGGCTACGTGGCCGCCGCGCCCGGCGACGCGCCGGGCCAGGTCGTCGTGCCCGAGCCGGCGATCGACCTCGCCGCGCTGCCGGTGCTGAACAACCACCAGGACTACCGGAGCAACGAGGACGTGCTCGGCGGCGCGGATCGCGGCGCGAATCTGCTGGAGCTGATTCAGCGCGGCTGGCTGTACATCCGCATCAATCGCATCCGGCAGATGCTGGAGCTGATCACGGCCGCCGTCGAGCAGCTGCAGCGCCTGGAGCGCCAGCGCGGCGGCCTCCAGTGATCAGCGCCGACAGCGCCATGCTGGCCGCGCCGTGCGGCACGCCCGAGGCCTGCGTGCGCGCCATCCGACGCCGGCCGCACGGCGGGTACGACGATCCATCGATCGTCACGATCGTGGACGCCTACTTCGCGGTCTGCGCCGGCGTCGGCATGGATCCGGTGATGCTGCTGGCGCAGATGGTGCACGAGACCGGCAACCTGACGTCGTGGTGGTCGCAGCGGCCGCGCCGCAACCCCGCCGGCATCGGGGTGACCGGCCGCTCAAGCGCCGCGCGGCCGGCGACCGGGGCGTGGGCGCTGCGCGATGGGGTCTGGCTCGAAGGGGTTTCGTTCGCACGTTGGAGCGACGAGGCGGTGCCCGCCCATGCCGGGCGGCTGCTGGCCTACGCGCTCCGCGACGAGCAGGCCACGCCCGCCCAGCGCGCGCTGATTGCCCAGGCCCTGGCGGTGCGCGGGCTGCCGCCCGGCTTTCGCGGCGTAGCGCCCACCTGGCGCGGCCTGAATGGCCACTGGGCCGTGCCCGGCACCACCTACGCCGACACAATCGCCACGATCGCAACCCGGCTCACCCAGGGCTAGCCGAACACCAACGCACACGCCCCCGTTCTCTCCGAGAGAACGGGGGCGTGTGTGCTTCTATAAAGTAAACGGGGCTCGCGCCGTTTTTCGCAGATCGCTTGCCGCAGATCTATTGGATGAGCGGCACATAGGTGCGGCGCGGCGGCGCGCCGTTGACGATCACGCGGAGCGGCGCGCTGCGCACTATCGAGCGCCACACCACGCAGCGCACCACGAGCCGACCGCAGCCCGGCGACACGCGCAACGTCGCGCCGTCGTAGGGCGGCAGCGCCGCCGGGTCGACCGCGAGCGTGTAGGTCACCGTGATCGACGCGGCTGCCGGCGCGACCGACACCCACGACCAGGTGCCGTCATCGAGCAGGCCCGGCGCGCCGCTGACGGTCGCGCCGGCGACCTGCAGATCGGTAATCCGTACGCCCGGCGGCGTGCGCAGCTCGATCAGCAGCGCCGCGCTGTCGCTCGGCTGCACGGTGGCCACCGCCACCGCCGCCTGGCCGCGCGCGAGATCCGCCGGCGTGATGGTCAGCTGCGCCGCCGCCGGCGCGGTCGCCAGGGAGGCCAGCACCACTATCCAGAGCCACTTATGCATCATGGCCATGCTCATAGATCGGCAGTTCCGGCGCGGAAGGATCCACGAACCGGATCTGGCGCAAAATATGGAGCTGGCCCTCGATATGCGCTATCGTCAGCCGCTCATCCTGCAGCGCCTGCTTCAGCTCGCGAGCACGCGCGCGCCGGCGCGCAAGCTCGGCCTCAAGCTCGGCAATCGTCGTGTGTTCCATGCGCGTCCCCTTCCGGCGCTGCAATCCAGCCGCTGCGCAGCGCCATAATCACCGCCTGCGTCCGATCGTTCAGCGAGAGCTTGCGCAAGATCGCCGAAATATGGTTCTTCACGGTCTGCACGCTGATGCCGAGCGCGCGCGCAATGTCCGCGCTGTCGGCGCCGGCGGCGATGTGCTCGAGCACCGCGATCTCGCGCTCGCTCAGCGGCCGCCACACTGCCGCTTCGTCGGGCAGCGCACGAAAGGTGGCAAGCAAGCCGGAGGCCACCGCCGGGCGCTGCACCAGGGTGTTGATCACATACTCCCCGCGCGCCACGCGCCGAATCACGGTCGCGAGCGTGCCGGGCAGCACCTCCTTGGCGCGGAAGTCGGCCGCGCCGGCCTGCAACGCAGCGAGCACATAGCGATCCGCGCTGTGCTCGCTGAGCAACACCACGCCCATGTGCGGCTGGAGCTGGCGCAGCTGGCGCGTCAGCTCCAGCGCATCGGACTGCCAGCTGACGACGGCGACATCCGGGATCTGCGTCGCCGTCGCCAGCCACGCCAGCGCCGTGGCGCCGTCGGCCAGCTCGGCAACCACGGCGATATCCGCCTCGGCCGCGAGCGCCTGGCGAAACCCAGCGCGCCAGATCGGCGCATCGTCCACGACCACGACCGATACGCGGCGCACTACCAGCGCCCGTCGCAGATCGGGCAGTGCCGCGCGCGGTGCACCTCCCGCGTCAGCACACGCCGACAGTATGGGCAGCGACACACGCGCCACATCCCCATGATGATGGGGATCCACCACAGCACCGCGCATACGAGCAGGGCAATCCACAGCGCGGCAAAGAGCCACACGACAATCACGATCGAACCTCCTGAACACGACGGGCCAGCCAGGCATCAAGCCAGGCGTCGAGCTGGGCAGCAGCGGGGTGCGTCTCCGGCGTAATCGCCGCCGGCAGGGCCGCCAGCCAGGCGTCGAAGAGCGGTGCGGCCGGCGGGTCGACCGCGCCACGGCATACGGCAATCACCGCGCCGGCGTGCTGCAGCCGGCCGCGCCGCAGCGTCGCGCGCAGCGCCGTTACCTCATGGGGCGAGCACGAGGTCAGCAGCGCGTCGAGCGACGCGCGGGCCATGACATCAGGGATGGTCATGCCACACCTCACACACGAAAACCGATCACACACGAAAACCGACCGAGAGCAGCGGGTCGCTGTCATCAGGCGGCGGCAGGAACGGTAACGACGGTTCGGCGCTGGCGGCGGGCGATCGAATATCGATCGCCCGCAGCGCGTCGAGCACCTCAGGCGCCAGATCCTCGGCCAGACAGCGCGCAATCTCGCGCCGCCAGGGCGCCATCGCGACGCCGGCCGCGGCGAAGCCGAGCAGCAGGTATGCGCGCGCCGCGGCCGACTGGCTCCCCCCAGCCTGGGCAATCTGGGCCAGAAAGTGCGCGCCCAGGCGAAAGCTGGCGGGCGCGGCACTCATCGCGCGTGCGCCGCAATGTAGGCCGCCATGCGCGCGCAGCCGAGCGCGATTGCCATTTGCGGCATATCGACGACGATCGCGCTCGGAAATGCGTCGAGAAATGGCGCGATCTTCTGCTCGAGCACCGCGCCGCCGCCGCCGATCAGGATGGCGTCGAGATCCGCGCCGCGACCGAGCACCTCGACGAACTGCTTCGCGGCCGCGCGCCCATGCTCAATGATCGGCCGGTCCCACCCCTGGGGCAGCGGCACGCGCTTACCATTCAGCCGCATCGCGCCGTCGCGCACCGCATGATCGACCTCGTCGAGCGTGAAGTTGCGCTCGAACGCGGCGATAAACAGGTTGCGCACCTGAATGAGCGCGCGCGCCGTGCCAGTGGGAAAGGTCATGTAGCTGCTGTCGACCGGCCGCAGCCGATCGACCACTGCGCCGTCGTCGGTGTGGTGGCCGAGATCGATCGCGGCTACCCGGCCGTCGCGGATCGCCACGTCGCCGGCGATCTGGCCGCGATTGTCGAGTAGCGCCGCGTAGGCCATCGCCAGCGGCTCGCCGATGATCTGGATGGCATCGAACACGTTCGGCGCGCCCTCGCGCAGCCGCGCCCCCAGCGCCCGCGCCTTTGACGCATCCTTCGACCAGCTCGCCGGCAGGCACGACACGCACACCCCGCGCGCGTTCCCGCTCAGGCCGGCGCGATCCAGCGCGCCCGCCAGCAGCGCCGGCAGAAAGACCGGATCGTCCAGGCGATCCTGCGTGAGATTGGTGGTGGCGTTCGCACTGAGCTGGCGCGCATCGTCGCCCGTCCAGTAGCTCTGGCCGGCGATCGTGACGCGCCGCTCCTTGACCAGCGCGCCGGCCGGCCGGCCCGTGGCCCGCGCGATGATCGACGGAAACACGACCGGCGAGAGCATCGCGCCGTCGCGCAGTACGACCAGCTTGGTATAGCCGTGCCCGAGATTGGGGCCGAAGCTTGTGGTTGCCATGGTGTCTCTCCTGTTCATATCCGAAAAATTTTCGGGTTACAGCGCGCCGCGCCGCCAGCGCGCCACGGTGGCGCTGACGACGTTGGTGTAGTTGCCGACATCGTTCTCGAACGCCGGGGCATACACCGGGATGACCAGCTCCACGGTGGTCAGGCCTCGGGCGATATACTCCCGATCGATCAGCGCGTACCAGTCCTCGATCCCCTCCCGCCAGCTGGCGTAGTCGCGGAAGCGGCCGAAGCAGCTGGGGTAGCCGGCGCAGATGATATTGCCGATGTTATGGGTGCTGCCGCCGCCTGGCTTCAGGCCAGCCCAGCCGGGATCCGTCCCGGCGCTCGACTCGTGGATGAAGAACGCGAGCGCGTAGGCCGGGTCGATACCGTAGTGCTGGCCCAGCTCAACCCAGACCGCGCCCGTGCCCTGCGCCGGCGAGCCATAGCGCGCCAGCACCTGGTCGATGAACTGCGCGCCGATGCTGGGCGGCCGCCGCAGGGTCATGTCGTCAGGGTTTGACGCGTCGATCGGCCCTTCCGGCTGCCCCGGCGCCGCCGTGGCAGCCGGCGCGGGTGCAGCCGTTGGCCGCGAAGACCGCCTTGACGTCGCAGCTGCCGCTGTCGGGCGGGGGCGGCGGGTCGCTGCAGGCCGATAGGATCAAGATACAGATTCCGGTCACATATCTTTTCACTTTAAGACTCCTATGCCGAAGAAGATGCGAGGACGGGCTCGCTGAACAGCAACCGCCGTGCCGCCGTCGTGCCGCGCCGCGGCGACCCCGGGAAACGCGAGCGCCGCCCGTCCCCGAT
>CALLYN010000329.1 GCA_937858455.1 uncultured Kouleothrix sp. | reverse complement strand
AGTGCGCCTGGCGCCCAGCGCGCGGCCCAGCGCTCGCAGGCGCTCGTGTCGTCGGTGGGGAAGCTGAGCTGCGCCAGCCCGCGCTGCGTGAACACCGCGCCGTAGCTGCCTGCCGGGGTGGCCACGGCGCCAATTGTAATCGTCTCGCTCATGCGCTGTATTGTAGGGCAAAACCTGCGGCTGCGCGCGGCCTGTATGCTATACTTGCCGCCTTGGGCGGCCCGTGGGCGCGCGGCGAGCGGGACGGCCCGGCGTGGTATTGCAAAACGAGGATACTATGCGGATCTACAAGGCCAAGGCGCCAATGCGGATCGGCTTTTTTGGCGGCGGCACCGACGTGAGCCCCTACGCCGAGGAGTTTGGCGGCAAAGTACTGAACTGCACGATCGATAAATACGTGCGCTGCCAGCTGCGGCCCAGCGCCGACGGCGGCATCACCATTCGCTCGCTCGACCTTGAAGAAGTCAGCCGGAATGTAACCGGCCACTGGGAGGGGCGCCTGGGCCTGCCCCAGGCCGTGCTCGACGCCATGCCAGCCGCGCAGGGCGTTGAGGTGACGATGTTCTCCGACGTGCCGCCCGGCAGCGGCCTGGGCTCGTCGTCGGCGCTGGTGGTGAGCATGCTCAAGCTGATCTGCACCGCCTACAACATCGCCGCCGACCCGCACGAGGTCGCCGAGCTGGCCTACCGGATCGAGCGCGTCGACCTGGGCATCCCCGGCGGGCGCCAGGATCAGTACGCGGCGGCGTTTGGCGGGATGTGTGTATACCACTTCGGCGGCAAGCGGGTGATTGTCGAGCCGGTGCTGAGCGACCCGGCCATGCTGCTCGAGCTTGAGAGCTGCCTGATGATTGGCTATATCGGCGACCGCACGCTGCTGCGCCATCACCTGATGGAGGATCAGGTGCGCCGGCTCAAAGGCGGCGACACGCTGCGCTACCACGACGAGACCAAAGCCTTCGTCGACGAGTCGGTGAAGCTGCTGCGCGCAATGAAGATCGCCGAGTTCGGGCGGCTGCTGCACGACGCCTGGGAGGTGAAGAAGGCCTTCTCGCCCTACATTGCCCCGCCGATCGTCGACGAGATCTACGCCACGGCGCGCCGCCACGGCGCCTGGGGCGGCAAGATCACCGGCGCGGGCGGCGGCGGCTTTATGGTGTTCGCCTGCCCGTTCGACCGGCGGCTCGAGCTTGAGCGCGCGCTCGAGGGCGCGGGGGTGCGCATGCGCCCGTTCTCATTCACCACCCAGGGCGTGCACGCATGGAGCGTCGAGGTGGCCGAGAAGGGCGCGGGTGGCTAGGGCCAATTCTTTTCAAATAGCCATGAAGAAGCGAAAAAGCGAGGAATGTGCAGCCTCTGATTGCCTTCGACTCTTTGACAGGACGTACGCGGTCGACTGCGCTATCGGCTGGTTCTGCCTGCGGCAGCATGGTACTGCGCTTGCTTTTGTGCTGAGATGTTGGCGCTTTGCGCCAACATCTCAGCACCATCCATGAAAAAGTACCGCTCTGCCGAAGGTAAAAACGCGCACCGCGTAACTCCTGTCTTTGAGCTGTTGTGGCGATCGTCCGCTGGCATTGCTACTTGACACGAGTTGCGCGGCGTCCTCCCGCCAAAATCACTCTTTTTGGCTGGTCGCGGCACCACGTAATCGTGTGCTTGAAAGGTGCTGCGGCCAGCGCGCAGCGGCCGTGACACAACCGCGACGTGGCACGCCGAACCGATCAGCTTGCCCCGTTTTGGCCTTTGCTGCTGCGATGCTGCATATACCGCCAGGCCAGCCGCCGGCGCTGGCGCGAGATCTGCTGCTGCGCGCGCAGCGCCCACAGCCCCACCGGCCCGATCAGCGGCAGCCGCAGCGGC
The DNA here is from genome assembly GCA_937858455.1 of uncultured Kouleothrix sp. GTDB lineage: Bacteria > Chloroflexota > Chloroflexia > Chloroflexales > Roseiflexaceae > Kouleothrix. Next base: position 2,341 of record CALLYN010000329.1, on the reverse strand, counting down.
GCCCAGCGGCGCAGCGCGCGCTTGATCTGCACCGACGCCCAGCGGATCAGCCAGGTGCGCCGGCCCACCAGCGCGATGCCTGGGAACAACAGCGGCAGCCCTGGGATCACCGGCAGCACTACGCCGAGCAGCCCCAGCGCAATGCACGTCCACCCCAGCGCAGGCCGCAGCACCGGCCAGGTGTGCTTCCATACCGCGCTCAGCGCGATCTTCGATTGGGCCAGTGGCCCTGGTGTTGCGACCATCGTCATCAGCTCGCTGGCTCGACGATGCGAATCCGGTCGTCGTAGCCGGTGGCGTGCGCTGCGATGCCGAGCAGCTCGGCGGCAATATAGGCTGCCAGGTACGGCGCGATCCGGCCGTTCTCGATGCCTTGCTCGATCATCTCTAGGATCTCCTGCTTGCTGTGCATCGCTGCCTCCACGCTTCCAGAATGCTGAGTGGCGGCCACGCCGCGGGCCGCCACTCCCCGCTTCTCCTCCCCACTGCAGCCAGTATAGCCGGGCGCGGCGCCTGGGCCAAGAGCAAGCTTCCCCGATGCGCCGGGAAGAATTCCCCGCCAATAGCTGGGATTCATGCTCTATGGCGCTGCGATGCGCTGCGATACGATGGTGTTGTAAGCGAGAGGGCTTACGCGGCGGGGTTCGGGGATGCGTAGCCGCCCCGCGCAATTGCTTTTGCACACAAAGAAGGGAACCACACATGGGTAAAAATATACTGAAGCTCACTGCGCTGCTGACCGCGCTGACCGTGCTGTTCATGCTGATCGGCCGGGCTGTCGGCGGTACCGGCGGCATGCTGCTGGCCGGCGTGCTGGCCGCGGCCATGAACCTGGGCGCCTACTGGTTCTCCGACACCCTGGTGCTGAAGATGTCTGGCGCGCGCCCGGCCGACCCCGGCGAGGCCGCGTGGCTGCACGAGATGGTGGCGCGGCTGGCGCAGCGCGCCGGTTTGCCAATGCCGAAGGTGTATATCATCGACAGCGAGACGCCAAACGCTTTCGCCACCGGCCGCAGCCCTAGCCAGGGCGTTGTGGCTGTTACCAGCGGCATTACACGCATCCTCACCCGCGACGAGCTGGCCGGTGTGGTGGCGCACGAGCTGGCGCACATCAAGCACCGCGACACGCTGATCTCGGCGGTGGTGGCGACGTTCGCCGGCGCAATCGCGATGATCGCGAACATCGGCCAGTGGGCGCTGATCTTCGGCGGGTTCGGCGGCGACGACGAGGATGAAGGCGGCGGCGGCGTGCTGGGCGGCCTGCTGCTGCTGATCGTCGCGCCGATCGCGGCCACGCTCATCCAGCTGGGGATCTCGCGGGCGCGCGAGTTCGAGGCCGACGCCGGCGGCGCGCGCATCCTGGGCGACCCGCTGCCGCTCGCCAGCGCGCTCGAGAAGCTTGAGTGGGCTGCAGGGCGCGTGCCAATGCCGGCCAGCCCGGCCACCGCGTCGCTGTACATCGTCAACCCGCTCAGCGGCGGCGGCGTGCTGAAGCTGTTCAGCACCCACCCGCCCACGGCCGAGCGCGTGGCGCGCCTGCGCGCCCTGGCCAGCGGCGGGCTGCGCCAGACGCTTGAGCTGCGGGCCTAGCCGCATGATCGAGCGCGCGGCGCCGGCAAGGCGCTGGGCCTGAGCACACGCAAGGCGAAGGAGCGAACCCGCTCCTTCGCCTTTCGCCGCGCGCGGATGTCTTGTACAATACCTGGCGTTTCGTAAAGCGATCTGTATCGGCGTGCAGTTTTCCGCGCGCAGCCCGGAAAACTGCACACAAATCTGCCGAAGGGCAAAACCCTCACGGCGTACGCCCTCGATAGATTGCGAGAAAGGTTAGTGCGTGGATCAGGCCGGCTCGCCAACCATCAACCCACAAGAGTCGCGCTGGCGGCTGCTGCTGCGGCTACGCTGGCCGCTGGGCGCCGCGATCACCCTGGCGTTCGCGCTTGGGCAGCTGATCGAGCCGCTGCTGCTGGGCGAGCCGCGCAGCCTGGCGCGTCTGCTGCTCGATGTGATAACATGGGGCGTGCTCGGCGGCCTGGCGGTGTGGGTGAGCCTGACGTGGGTTGGCCGCCGGGAGCAGCGCTACCAGGCCGATCTCGAGCGCTCGCTGGCCGAGCAGCACATCCTGAACCGGCGCCTGCAGCGCGCCAACAGCCAGCTCGAGCTGCTGAGCGCCGCCAACCGCCAGATCGCCGAGTCGACGTCGCTCGACCAGATCCTCGACGCGGCGCTGCTCTTTCCGCGCCGGCTGGTTGTGGCGCAGGCCGCCGCGCTGCTACTGCACGACCCGCTCGGGCCGATCGTTGCGCGCGCCGACGGCGCCAGCGCCGACGACCTCGTCCGG
>CALLYN010000328.1 GCA_937858455.1 uncultured Kouleothrix sp. | reverse complement strand
GCGCGGAGACGGCGCGGGCCGGCTGCTCGTGCAGCGCGAAGCGCGGGCCGCGCGGCTGGCCGCCGGCGAAGTGGCTGAGCCTGACGCGGATCACATCAGCCATTGGCGACGAAAGCTCGACCGTCAGCAGCGGGCCCTTCAGCGTATCGCCGCGATGCGCCACGCGCGTGGTGGGGGCGTAGACGGTGAGCACATCGGGCGCGACGTCGACATCGTAGGCCTCGGCGGGGTAGAACGCCGCGACGCCGGGGCGCAGCAGCCAGTTGCCGTCGGTAAATTTCACAGCCGCTCCTTGCTCGTACGAAAGCGCTCGGCTAGCGGTGCCGGCCGCTGGCGCGGCCGATCGCACTCCATCGGCACGAGAGCATACCCCGCTGCCGGGGCTTTGTCAACCTGCCGGCGCGGCCAGCACAAACGAAAACCAGCATCAGCGCGCGTTCAATCCATGAAGGACCGAGGCAGTTGGTGCGCTCAGCCTGCGGAAAACCGCGCGCGTTCCAAGCGCGCAAGCGCCAAGCTCGCAACCCCGTGCAATCCGTTAACCCAAATCCGTGGCTGTGCTATCATAGGCCGGCGACCCACCGATAGCAGAGAAGAGGCACCATGACCACGACGATCGACGAGCGCACGCGCGCCGACCAAGCGCACCTGATTCACCCGCTGCACCACCCGAGCGCGCACCAGGCGCCCAAGATCTGGGTTTCGGGCGAAGGCGCGCTGGTGCGCGACGCCGCCGGGAATGAGTACATCGACGGGCTGAGCGGGCTGTGGAATGTGCACATTGGCCACGGCCGGCGCGAGCTGGCGCAAGCCGCGTTCGACCAGATGAGCACGCTGGCGTATAACTCGTCGTACGCGGGCTCGACGAACCTGCCGGCGATTGCGCTGGCCGAAAAGCTCAGCGCGCTCACCTACCCCTCGATCAACACCTTCTTCTTCACCAGCGGCGGCGCCGAGGCCAGCGAAAGCTCGTTCAAAACCGCGCGCTTCTACTGGAAGGCGCTCGGCAAGCCCGACAAAACCAAGATCATCGCGCGCACGCGCGCCTACCACGGCGTGACGCTCGCGGCCATGAGCGCGACCGGCCTGGCGAATTTCTGGCCAATGTTCGAGCCGCGCGTGCCCGGCTTCCTCCATATCGATTCGCCCTACCCCTACCGCTTTGTGAACAAGACGCCAGGCGTGAGCGACGGCGTGGCGGCGGCAAACCTGCTTGAAGAGGCGATCCTGCGCGAGGGCGCCGACACCGTGGCGGCGTTTATCGCCGAGCCGGTGCAGGGCGCGGGCGGCGTGATCGTGCCGCAGGACGACTACTTCGCGCGCGTGCGCGAGATCTGCAGCAAGTACGATGTGCTGCTGATCGCCGACGAGGTGATCACCGGCTTTGGGCGCACCGGCCGCTGGTTCGGCCTTGAGCGCTACGGCATCGAGCCCGATATTATACAGTTCGCCAAGGGCGTCACCAGCGGCTATGTGCCGCTCGGCGGCATCGGCGTGTCGGACACGATCCGCGACGTGATGAACGGCGTGCCGCCCGAGAAGCGCTGGATGCACGCATTCACCTACTCGGGCCACCCGACGTGCGCGGCTGTGGCGCTGAAGAATATTGAGATCATCGAGAACGAGGGACTGGTCGGCCAGGCCGACGAAGTTGGGCAGTATTTCCAATCGCGGCTGCAGGGGCTCGCCGGCCACGCGCATGTCGGCGATGTGCGCGGCGTGGGCATGATCGCGGCGGTGGAGGTTGTGGCCGACAAAGCCAGCAAGCAGCAGTTCCCGGCCACGGCCGGCGTGACGCAGAAGCTGGTCGACGCGATGCTCGAGCGCGGGCTGTTCACGCGCGTGGTGCTCGACGCAGTGTGCCTGGCGCCGCCGCTGGTGACGAGCGAGGCCCAGATCGACCAGATTGTCGAGGCCGTCGGCGGCGCGATCGACAGTGTGACGCGGGCGGTGCAAGGCTAGCGCCACCAGCTGGCTTGCCCCAGCGCGCGACGATCGGCAGGTATCCGAGATTGCATCCCGGCAGCGTGCCAGGCTTGTGCGGCCTGAAGAAGCGCTAGCAGATTCCGGCAACCTCATAGCACATACAGAAAGGCAACGTCCATGAAACGACGGAAACGCATCGTGCGTGGGTTCGGTCGGATCAACCATGCTCTGCTGGCGCTAGCGCTGAGCGCAATGGTCGCGTATGGCTTCGCGGGGCTGCCAAACCTGGTGGCGAGCGCGCAGCCGCAGGAGCAGCCGCCCATCCCCGGCGGCCCGCTCGCCGCGACTGCGCGCAATCAGATCGCCGCGCTGCTGGCCGACAAGCGCGCGCGCACGCCGGCCCAGCGCAAGATCGACTCGAACCTGCTGTGGCGGATCAAGCAGCTGCGCAGCGAGCCGATCACCGCGCAGCTGCCGTCGCTCCGCGCGGATGTGCAGCCCGCCCTGGGCGGCCTGGTCGAGGTCGACATCCAGGCCGATATCGACGACGCGCTGCTGGCGCAGATCCGCGCGCTCGGCGGCACGGTCGAGTCTGCATTTCCACAGTACCGGGCCGTGCGCGCGCGTATTCCGCTGGTGCAGGCCGAGCGGCTGGCCGAGCTTGCCGGCGTGCATTTCATCCAGCCTAAGCAGCTCGCGGTGACCGCCGGCATGCCCGCGCCCGCGCCCGGCTTCGATGCGCGCGCGGCGCTGGTGCGCAGCAAGCTGACTGAGGTGCTCGGCATCCCGGCTGCCCGGCAGCCGCTGCAGGGCGGGCCGATCGCTAACAAAGTCAATACCTCCGAGGGCGACAAAACCCACCGGGCCGACCTGGCGCGCTCGACGTTTGGCGTGAGCG
>CALLYN010000327.1 GCA_937858455.1 uncultured Kouleothrix sp. | reverse complement strand
GCGACGATCGAGCGCCTGCAGCGCGACCTGCCGCCGGCCGCCAGCGTGTTCAACCCGATCGACGTGATCGGCGACGCGCGCGCCGATCGCTACCGCGTGGCGCTGGCGGCGGCGCTGGCCGACCCAAACGTCGACGCGGTGCTGGTGCTGTTTACGCCGCAGGCCGGCAGCGAGCCCGAGGCCACGGCGCAGGTGATCGCCGAGCTGGCGGCCGGCCAGGGCAAGCCAGTGGTGGCAAGTTACATGGGCGCGGCCAGCCTGGGGCCGGCGCTGCGGCTGCTGAACACGCACCGCATCCCGAACTACGCCTTCCCCGAGCGGGCAATCGCCGCGCTGCGCGCGATGGCACGCCAGCGCGAGTGGAGCGAGCGGCCGGCCGGCGAGTATGCGCGCTTCGACGTCGACACCGCGCGCGTGCGCGAGGTGTTCGCGCGCGTCCGCGCCAGCGGGCGCGTCGAGCTGGGCGAGCTCGACGCGCGCGATGTGATCGAGGCCTATGGCATGCGCCTGCCCCAATCGCGTCTGGCGCGCTCGCCCGACGAGGCCGCCGCGATCGGCGGCCAGCTGGGCTTCCCGGTGGTGATGAAGATCTCGTCGCCGGATATTCTGCACAAGAGCGATATCGGCGGCGTCAAGGTGGGCGTGCCCGACGCGGCGACCGCGCGCGATATCTACGAGCTGATCGAGTACCGCGCCCGTAAGTACAACCCCGAGGCGACGATTGCGGGCGTGCTGGTGCAAGAGCAGGTGCGCAAGGGCCGCGAGGTGCTGGTCGGCGTGAGCCGCGACCCGCAGTTCGGCCCGCTGGTGGTGTTCGGCCTGGGCGGCATCTATGTCGAGGTGCTCAAAGACGTGGCCTTCCGCCTGGCGCCGATCAGCCGCGACGAGGCGCGCGAGCAGATCCGCGCCATCCGCACCTTCCCGCTGCTCAAGGGCGTACGCGGCGAGCCACCGGCCGACCTGGCCGCCGCCGAAGAGATCGTGCTGCGCGTGTCGCAGCTGGTGACCGACTTTCCCGAGATTGTGGAGATGGACATCAACCCGCTGGTGATCCATAACCAGGGCGAGGGCGCGATCGTGCTGGACGCGCGGATCATTTTGCAGAGCTAGCCGATTTTCGATTTCGGGTTTCGGATTTTGGCTTCCGGTATTCCAAAATTCAAAATCCACAATCCAAAAGGAACAGAGCTATGGCCACCCTCTACGTCGCCTCAACCGAGACGTTCGTCGGCAAGAGCGCCACCTGCGTCGGCCTGCTCGACCGGGCGCGGCGCGACGGTTTGATCGCTGGCTACATGAAGCCGGTCAGCGTCTCGGTGACGCGCACTGAGGGCGCCGTGCTCGACGAAGACGCCGAGTTCATCCGCAAGCACTTCGGCCTGACCGACCCGCTCGAGAAGCTCACGCCGGTGCTGGTGACACAGCGCGTCGTCGAGAGCATCATCCGCGGCCAGGGCGTCGACTTCGCCAAGCGCCTGAACGAGGCCTACCTGAGCGTCTCGCGCGATAAAGACCTGGTGATCCTCGAGGGCGCCAACCACTGGGCCGAGGGCTCGCTGGTGGATCTCTCGGCCGACCAGGTTTCCGATATGCTGCAGGCGCCGGTGCTGCTGATCACGCGCTACCGCACCACGCTCGCGCTCGACGCCATCCTGGCCGTGCAGCGCTACCTCGGTGATCGGCTGCTCGGCGTGCTGATCAACAGCATCGACGAGCCGCAGCTCGATTTCGTGCGCGCGCGGCTGGTGCCATTCCTCGAAAAGCGCGGCATTCCCGTGTTCGCAACCCTGACGCAAGACCCGCAGCTGGCCGGCGTGACGGTGGCCGACCTGCACGAGCACCTCGGCGGCCAGCTGATTGGCAACCCGGCCTGGAGCAACAAGCTGATCGAGCACCTGCTGATCGGCGCTATGGGCGCCGATGCCGCGCTCTCGCACTTTCGCCGCCGCACCAACAAGGCGGTGTTCACCGGCGGCGACCGGATCGACCTGCAGCTGGCCGCGCTCGAAACCTCGACCTCGGCGCTGGTGCTGACGGGCAATATCCGCCCCGCGCCGGCCGTGCTCGACCGCGCCGAAGATCGCGAGGTGCCGATCATCCTGGTGACCGACGATACGCTCACGACGGTCGAGCGCGCCGAGGGCATCTTCGGGCACGTGCGCTTCAAGCAAGACGCCAAGATCGCCCGCTTCACCGAGCTGCTCGACCAGAACTTCGACTTCGCGCGCCTCTACGACGAGCTGGGCCTGGTGGTCGGGTAGCGAGATCGCAACGTAGCGGCAGCGAGGTACCACCGAGCTGCTGGCATTCTTGCGCCATAATAAGCCCGCTATGCTGAATATCGATGGGTTAGTATAGGAGTGATTATGTCAACCATAATCGAGGCAATTGTCGCGCGCGAAATTCTCGACTCGCGCGGCAACCCGACGGTGGAAGTGGATGTGCAGCTGGAGAGCGGCGACGTCGGGCGCGCGATCGTGCCATCGGGCGCCTCAACTGGCGAGCACGAGGCGATCGAGCTGCGCGACGGCGACAAAAAGCGCTACGGCGGCAAAGGCGTGCTCAAGGCGGTCGAGAATGTCAACACCACGATCGCCGAGGCGCTGGTCGGCCTCGACGCCGCCGACCAGGTCGGGGTCGACGGCGAGCTGATCGCGCTTGACGGCACCGAGACCAAGAGCAAGCTCGGCGCCAACGCCATTCTGGGCGTGTCGCTGGCCTGCGCCAAAGCCGCGGCCACGGCCACGGGGCTGCCGCTCTACCGCTACATCGGCGGCGTCAACGCGCACGTGCTGCCGGTGCCGATGATGAACATCCTCAACGG
>CALLYN010000326.1 GCA_937858455.1 uncultured Kouleothrix sp. | reverse complement strand
CCCACCGCGGGACCCCGGGCGGCGGCATTGGCAGGCCGCGCCGCGTCGGGGAGCATGCAGCCATGATGTCCATGACCGCCGAGCAGCCCACCACCGAAGCGCCCACCACCGCAGCGGCGCCAGCCGCCACCGCAGCACCCACCACAGCGGCGGCACCAGCCGCCACCGAAGCACCTACCGCCGCCGCCGCACCTTCACCTGTTCCAACCGCCACACCTGGGATCTCGACGGTTGGCACTGGCGCGACGAAGATTACCTGGTGGCACATCACTACCACCGAGCCCGGGCACAGCAACTGGCAGAAGCTCGCCAACGACTACGCCAAGGCGCACCCGGATGTCTCGATCGAGATCACCGTGCTCGAGAACGAAGCGTTCAAGCAGAAGCTGGCGACGGCCATGCAGTCGGGCAGCCCGCCGGATATATTCCAGAGCTGGGGCGGCGGCGTGCTGAAGCAGTATGCCGACGCCGGGCTGGTGCAGGATCTGACGCCGGCGATGCAGGAGAACGGCTGGGGCGCGAGCTTCCAGCCTGGCCCGCTCTCGCTGTACACCTTCGACGGCAAAACGTATGGCGTGCCGTGGGACGCCGGCATGGTCGGCTTCTGGTATAACAAAGCGCTATTCCAGAAAGCCGGCATCGCCAAGCCGCCGGCGACATGGGCAGAGTTGCTGGATGCCGTCAAGAAGCTGAAGGCCGCCAACATTACGCCGATCGCCGTCGGCGAGGGCGATAAATGGCCGGGGCACTTCTGGTGGGTGTACCTGGCGGTGCGCGAGGGCGGCAGCGCGGCGTTCAACAAAGCCTACACGCGCGAGGGAACGTTTGCCGACAAACCGTTCGTAGAAGCCGGCGCCAGGCTCAAAGAGCTGATCGATCTCCAGCCGTTTCAGAACGGCTTCCTGGGCGCAAACTACGGCAATGAGCAGGTGCTGATGGCCAACGGCCAGGCGGCAATGGAGCTGATGGGCCAGTGGGCGCCGGGCGCCAACCGCGCCGTGGCCGAAGACGCCAAGACCTACAATGAGAACCTGGGCTGGTTCCCGTTCCCGGTCGTCGAGGGCGGCGCGGGCGATCCTTCCGACGCGCTTGGCGGCGGCGACGGCTTTGCGGTGGGCAAAAACGCGCCCAAGGAGACGATCGACTTCATCCGCTTCCTGACGAGCGTCGACACGCAGAAGGCGATGGTGAAGCAGGGCCTGGCCGTGCCGCCGACGGTGAAGGGCGCCGAGGCGGTGCTGGACGACCCGCTGATCAAAGAGGTGCAGCAGCACGCGGCCAATGCCAAGTACTACCAGCTATACTACGATCAGTACCTGCCCCCGGCGGTAGCCCAGGCGGTGCTGGAGTCGGTGCAGGGGATCTTCGCGGGCACGACCACGCCCGAGGAAGCCGCCAAGACGATCGAGGAGGCAGCTGCGACCGAGCTTGCGAAGTAAGATCGTTCGGCTATCGCCGGCCCGGCGCGTAGCGCAGAGCAGGCGATAGCAGGAGGTTTGCACCCCGCGCGGCACGCCTGGGCAGGCGCCAGGGCGTGCCGCGCCGAGAAGGGCAGGCTATGGCACAGGTATCTACGCGGCCAGGCGAGCGTGCAGCGCCGCGCGCACGGCCGCGCATGCTCTGGAGTCGCGTCGCGACGATCGCCGGCTTTCTCATGCCGGCGGCGCTGCTGTACATCGGGCTGGTGCTGCTGCCGGTGATCCAGGCAGTCTACTACAGCTTTTTTCGCTGGAATGGGCTTGGCCCGCTGCAGAGCTTCATCGGCACGGCGAACTACGCGCGCGTGCTGGGCGACAAAGTGTTTCGCGGCGCGCTCGCCCACAACCTGACGATCCTGGTGCTCTCGCTGATCATCCAGCTGCCGATCGCGCTGGGGCTGGCGCTGCTGGTGCGGCATAATCTGCGCGGCCGGGCGGTGTTCCGCACGATCTTCTTCCTGCCGTACGTGCTTTCGCAGGTGGTGACGGGCGTGATCTGGAACTTCGTGTACCTGCCGCAGGGTGGCCTGATCAGCCGGCTGTACCAGGCGATCGTTCCGGGGGCCACGCCGCCGGCGTTTCTGGCGCACCCGAACACGGTGCTGGCGGCGCTGTTCGTGGTGATCACATGGAAGTTCTTTGGCTTCCACATGATGCTCTACACCGCCGGGCTGCAGAACATCCCGGCCGAGCTGGAGGAGGCGGCGCAGATCGACGGCTGCGGCCGCCTGCAAACGCTGCGCTATATCACCGTCCCGCTGCTGGGCAGCACCGTGCGGCTGACGATCTACCTCTCGGTGCTGGGGTCGCTGCAGTTCTTCGACCTGATCTGGATCATGACCACCGGCGGCCCGGTGAACGCCAGCGAGACCATGGCCACGTACCTGTACAAGTTCGGGTTTCTGCGCTTTCAGCTGGGCTACGGCAGCGCGGTGGCGGTGATCATGTTTGTGCTGTGCTTCGGGTTCTCGCTGATCTACCAGCGTCTGGTGATGCGGCGCGATTTTGAATGATCGGCCGGAGGGCTGGCTATGACAACACGGCAGGTGCAGGCTTCGGCCGCATCGCGGCGCGGCATGGTCGCCGCCGCAAAATACGCCGTCGCGATCAGCTTCGCGCTGCTTGTGCTGATACCACTGCTGGCAGCGGCGATCAATGGCTTTAAAAGCAATGTCGAGGTGCTGCTGCGCCCATTCAGCCTGCCGACGTCCTGGCACTGGGAGAACTACGGCGGGATCGTGCGGAGCGCGAGCTTCTGGCGGCAGCTCGGCAACAGCACCATGGTGATGCTGGCCGCGTCCTTTGGCGTGGTGGTGCTTTCGAGCATGCCGGCGTTTGTGTTCGCGCGCATGAACTTCCGCGGCCGCGAGCTGCTGTTCAACTTCTTTACGCTTGGGCTGCTGTTCCCGGCCGCGGTGGCGATTTTGCCGCTGTACATCACGCTGCGCCAGGCCAACCTGGTCGACAGCCTGTGGGGCGTCATTCTGCCGCAGGTTGCGTTTGGGCTGCCCGGCAACATTCTGATCCTGCGCGGCTTCTTCGCGACCATCCCGCGCGAGCTGGAGGAGGCGGCGGCGATCGACGGCTGCTCGCCAACCGGCTTCTTCGTGCGGGTGCTGCTGCCGCTGATGCGCCCGGCGCTGGCGGCGGTGGCGGTGCTGACAATGGTGTTGAGCTGGAACGACTTTTTCCTGCCGCTGCTGGTGCTGAACAGCGAGAAGCTATACACGCTGCCGCTTGGCATTATGCAATTCCAGGGGCAGTTCGGCACCGACTGGGCGCGCGTGCTGGCGTTCGTGTCGCTTTCGCTGATCCCGACGATCGGCTTCTACCTGGTGGCCGAGCGCCAGCTCATCGCCGGGCTGACGGCTGGCGCGGTGAAGGGCTGAGCGCTGGATGACCACGACGGGTTTCGGCTGAATGGCAAGGAGCCATATATGGCTACTACGAACGCAAGATATCGCGATACGACACTTTCGATCGACGAGCGAGTTGACGACCTGCTTGGGCAGATGACGCTCGACGAGAAGCTTGCGCAGCTGGGCTGCCTGTGGAGCACCACGCTGGTGCGCGACGATCGCTTCGACGCCGAGCTCGCGGCCTCGCGAATGCCGCACGGCATTGGCCAGGTGACGCGGATCGGCGCCTCGACGGGGCTGCACCCGCGCGAGAGCGCCGAGCTGATGAACGCCATCCAGCGCGTCGCCGTCGAGCGTACGCGCCTGGGCATACCGGTGATCGTGCACGAAGAGTCGGTTGGCGGCTACTGCGCGCGCGACGCGACGGTGTTTCCGCAGGCGATCGGGCTGGCCGCCAGCTGGGATCCGGCGCTGCTCGAGCGCGTGGCCGGCGTGATCCGCGAGCAGATGCTGGCGGTTGGCGCGCGGCTGGGCCTGGCGCCGGTGCTCGACATCGCGCGCGACCCGCGCTGGGGCCGGCTCGAGGAGACCTACGGCGAGGATCCAGTGCTGGCCGGCACGCTCGGCGCGGCGTATGTGCGCGGCCTGCAGACGGGCGACCTGCGCCAGGGCGTGGTGGCCACCGCCAAGCACTTCCTGGGCTACTCGATGTCGGAGGGCGGGCGTAACTGGAACCCGGTGCAGCTTGGCCCGCGCGAGCTGCGCGAGGTGTACGCCGAGCCGTTCGCCGCCGCGATCCGCGAGGCCGGGCTGGCGGCGGTGATGAACTCGTACGCCTCGATCGACGGCGTGCCGTGCGCCGGTAGCTACGCCATTCTGACGGAGCTGCTGCGCGACGAGCTGGGCTTCGCCGGGGTGGTGGTGGCCGACTACTGGTCGATCCCACAGCTGCTGCGCTTTCACCGGGTTGCCGCCGACAAGGGCGCCGCCGCCGCGCTGGCGCTCGCGGCCGGGCTGGATATCGAGCTGCCGAACTTCGACTACTATAGCGCGCCGCTCAGGGCCGAGCTCGAGGCTGGGCGCCTTGGCGGCGCGGTGCTGGATACGGCGGTGCGCCGCGCGCTGCGGATGAAGTTTCAGCTGGGCTTGTTCGAGCAGCCCTACGCCGACGCCGACGCCGCGGCGGGGTACTTCCAGACGCCAGCGCAGCGCCAGCTTGCGCGCCGCGCCGCGGCTGAGTCGGCCGTGCTGCTGCAGAACGATGGCGTGCTGCCGCTGGCGCCCACGCTCGGGCGGGTGGCGCTGATCGGCCCGGGCGCCGACGACCAGCGGCTGCTGCAGGGCGACTACCACTACCCGGCGCATCAGGAGATGATCTACCTGGCGCAGCCGCAGGCCGATGCGGAGAATCTAATCGGCGCCGACGACCTGACGCCCCAGGCCGGCGGGGCGTTCGCCGCCGGCCCGCACTACACGCCGCATGTGACGCCGCTGGCGGGCCTGCGCGCCGCGCTGGGCGCGGATACCGAGCTGTTGTATGCCAAGGGCTGCGAGGTGCTGGGCGACGACCGGGGCGGCTTTGCCGAGGCGCTGGCGGCGGCGCGCGCGGCCGAGGTGGCCGTGGTGGTGCTGGCCGGCAAAAGCGGCCTGCACCGGCCAGCCACGGTGGGCGAAGGAAATGATGCCGCCGGCCTGGAGCTGACAGGCGTGCAGGCCGAGCTTGTCGAAGCTTTGGCGGCCACTGGCACGCCGCTGGTGGTGGTGGTTCTGAGCGGACGGGCGCACACGCTATCGCGGATCGCGGTGCACGCCAATGCCTTGATACAGCTGTTCCCGCCCGGCGAAGAGGGCGGCAGCGGCCTTGCCGACGTGCTCACCGGCGCCGTAAACCCCAGCGGCCGCCTGCCGATCACGCTGCCGCGCGCGGTTGGGCAGGTGCCGATCTACTATGGGCATCGCGCCGGCGGCGACCGGCCGATGTTCTTCGGGGATTACGCCGACAGCCCGCCGACGCCACTGTTCTCGTTTGGCCACGGGCTGAGCTACACCAGCTTCGCATACGGCGCCTGCGACGTGCGCGCCACGAGCACGGCCGAGCCGATCGAGATAAGCGTCGAGGTGCGCAACACCGGGCAGCGCGCCGGCGAGGAGGTGGTGCAGCTCTACGGCCGCGACATGATCGCCACGGTGGCGCGGCCCGACCAGATGCTGCTCGGGTTTGCGCGCGTTTGGATCGAGCCGGGCCAGGCCAGGCGCCTGACATTTACGGTGCACCCGTCGCGGCTGGCGTTCTACGACCCACAGATGCGCTTTGTCGCCGAGCCGGGCGCGTTTCGCTTCAGCGTTGGCGCATCGTCGGCCGACCTGCGCGCCGAGCAGGTGGCTGAGCTGAGCGGCCCGGTGGCCGAGTACCGCCAGCGCGAGATCGTCGCGACGCGCGTGGCGATCGAGTAGCGCCCGCGCGGCCGCCAGAGGGGCAAGATCGACGGCGTGGCGATGCTGTAATACCAAATTCGCTTGATGACTGACACTTTGGTGGGGTTTGGGGGCGGCTTCGCCGCCCCCAAATTTCTTATTGTGTTGCACAACACAATCTATACGTGATCAAGCGAACAGCGTATAAAAGAAAAGGGCGAGCGCGCGCTACAGCCGCCCCGCCACGTGGCCAATCGTCAGCTCCTCAACCGTGGCGTAGGCCGGCTGGGCCACCAGCTGCGCAATCGCGCGGCCCACGTCGTCGGGCTGCAGCATGTTGGCGCGGTTCCACTCGCCGGGCACGCTGTCCCACAGCGCGGTATCGGTTGCGGCCGGCAGCACCACGCTCACGCGCACGCCGCGCGGCCGCAGCTCCTCGCGAATCGCCGACGAGAAGCCCAGCATGCCGTGCTTTGCCGCCACGTATGCCGACCAGCCCGGGAACGCCTGGCGCGCGGCCACCGACGCGACATTTACGATCAGGCTGCCGGGCTGCATGTGCGGCGCGGCGTGCTTGCACGCCAGAAATACCGCCGTCAGGCCAACACGCAGCGAGCGCTCCCAGTCCGCCAGCGTCAGCTCAGCCAGCGGGGCCACCGTCGCGCCGCCCGCGCTGTTCACAAGCACGTCGACCCGGCCGCTGATACTAGCCGCCGACTCGATCATGCGGCGCACGTGCGGCTCGGCGGTTGCGTCGCAGGGCACCGTGCTGGCCTCGGCACCGCGCTCGCGCGACGCGGCGGCCACCTC
>CALLYN010000325.1 GCA_937858455.1 uncultured Kouleothrix sp. | reverse complement strand
CGGCTCCACGCCTGCGCCAACCGCCGCGCCAACCGCCACCGCCGCGCCGCGCGCCGCCACCGTGCGCGCCGAGGATGGCCTGAACATCCGCGCCGACCACTCCATTCAGGCAGCGGTGCTGCTGGCCGTGGCCAACGGCACGCGCATCACGCTGATCGGCGGGCCAGTCGAGGCCGAAGGCCACACCTGGTGGCAAGTCGACATGAACGGCCGCCAGGGCTGGTGCGACGACCAGTTCCTGCAGCTCGACGCCGCGCCATGAGCGAGCCAACCGCGCCCAGCCTGCTCTACCCGCCGGGCGGCGCCCGCGCCCCATCTGGCCATCCGGCGCCCAGCGAGGCCGACCTTGGCCTGGCCTCGATTGCTCGTGCGCTCGACTACGACGGCCGCCACAGCCGCTTTGTCGCTGCGGTGCTGGCCGAGCTGAACACCGACCCGGCGACGATCCGCTTCCGCCAGGACGTGCTGGCCGATCTGCTTGCCAACCCCGATCTCGCGGCGCGCTGCGCTGCGCTGCTGCCGCAGCTGGCCGAGCTGGCAAACGCCGGCCGCCCCAGCCACTGGAGCGACCCCATCCCGCTGGTGCAGGTCGGCGCGCGGCTGGCCGAGCTCGACGCCTACCTCACCTGCGTCGACGGCCTGGCCCTGGCGCTCGCCGCCGAGAGCGCGAAGCTCGCTTCGGCCGGCCTGCTGGCGCTCCGCGATTACCTGGAAACCGCCCGCGCCACGCCCGAGTACCGGCGCCTCGCCGCCGAGCTGCCGAACCTGCGCGCCCAGCTCGATCAGGCCGGCAGCGTCACGCTCGGCATCAATCTCGACGGCCAGCTGCGCCCCGAGTCGGCTACGGTGGTGTCGATCAACGCGCAGCGCTTCGGCGGCAAAGCTACGCTGATCGAGCGTCTGTTTGGCGAGCGTGCCGCCGCCGACGCTATTCGCGGCATCACCGCGCTCTATAAGGCCGAAGAGGGCCGCCAGCGCGCGCCTGAGCACGAGCTATTTCGCGATCTGTCGCGCCTGCTCGAGCGCGTGGCCGCGCCGATCGCCGACGCGCTTGGCAACTACGCGCGCATCAACGGCGCTGGCCTGGCCGCGCTCGCGCCCGAGCTTGCGTTCTACCTCGGCGCCGCCCGGCTTGCCAGCGAGCTGAGCGCTGCCGGGCTACCGCTCTGCCGGCCGATGATCGCGCCAGCCGCCGAGCGCGCCTGCACGATCGACGAGCTATATAGCCTCGACCTTGCGCTGCGGCTGCGTCTGGCCGAAGGCGACACCGCTATGCGCCAGAAGGTCGTGCCGAACCGCGCCTGGTTCGGCGAGCATGCCAGCGTCTTCCTTCTCACCGGGCCGAACAGCGGCGGCAAAACCACCTACGTTCGCGCGGTGGGCCAGGCGCACGTGCTGGCCCAGGCCGGGCTGCTGGTGCCGGGTCGCAGCGCGCGCATCAGCCCGATCGACGCCTGCTACACCCACTTCGCCGCGCCCGAGCGCGCCGACATTAGCGGCGGGCGCCTGGCCGAAGAGCTCGACCGCCTGGCACGTATCTTTCAGCAGGCTGGCCCGCAAAGCCTGGTGCTGCTGAACGAGCCGCTCGCCAGCACCGACCACGGCGCGGCACGGGCACTCTGCCGCGATATTCTGGCCGGTCTGCTGCTGCTGGGCGCCCGCGCAATCTTCGTCACTCATCTGTACGAGCTGGTCGACGATGCGCTCGACGGCGAGGCGGCCGCGCCAGGCGTGGCAAGCCTTGTAGCTGGCGTCGGCGCACCGCCCGCAGGCAGCGAAACGCCCGCGCCAAATTATCATATCGCGCCCGGCCGGCCGCAGCCCGCTGGCTACGCCGCCGAGCTAGCCCGCCGCCACGGCCTCGGCCGCGCCCAGATCGCCGCCACATTGCGCCAGCGTGGGCTTATTAGCGGCGAAAACAGCTAGTCATACGCTGTTCGCTTGATCACGTATAGCTTGTGTTGCACGGCGTGGCTTCGCCACGCCGTGCAACACAATAAGAAATTTGGGGGCGGCTTCGCCCCCCAAACCCCCACCAAAGTGTACGTCATCAAGCGAATTTGGTATCACACCACCTCGCCCAAACGCTTGCGCGCCCGCCGGCCACGCCGAGCGCTAGGCACGACGTTGCCCGCGCACACCGGCAGCTCTGGAATGCGCGCGCCGTTCCTCGCCGCGCTGGAGCGCGCGGCCACTTCAACCGGGTAGGCGCCGCGCCAGCCTACGCGCAGCGGAAGCG
>CALLYN010000324.1 GCA_937858455.1 uncultured Kouleothrix sp. | reverse complement strand
TGACGATGTTGCATTATACGTGACAGATGCGGTTTTGTAAAGCGAAACTTGGCGCTCGCCTGCCGCTGCGAATGCCTCGCGGCGCGGCGCGCCCGCCTGCCCGCGCGGCGAAATCTTTACCGGTGTTCGTATTGGTTGCGCGCGCACCCACCCAGCCGCCGCCTCCGCCAGCGGCGCGCAACGCCACCTGCCGAGCCTCCCACACACCCGCTCATACCAAGCCCGGCTGATCTCGTGCTGCGCCAAGCAGCGCAGTACACAAAGAGCGCGATCAAACGGTGTTCATAGTATTCAGCTATTGACAACCTACTACCCCGGTGATATACTCCGCTTAATCGTTTCACCACTGAATCGTTTCAACGTCAGCGTATGGCGGCGACGATCAAACAAGTTGCGGAGCTGGCCGACGTCTCGACGGCGACTGTTTCGTACGTGCTCAACGGCACCGGCACTGTCACCGCAGCCACGCGCCAGCGCGTGCTCGACGCGGTAGCGCAGCTGAACTACCAGCCCAGCCACGCCGCCCGCAGCATGCGCGGCCGCAGCCATACGCTTGGCCTGGTGCTGGCCGGCCAGCCTGGCCGCCTCGCCGACCCGGCGCTGGCCGATCTACTGGCGGGCCTGACGGACGCGGCGGCGCTGCGCGGCTACTACATGCTGCTGGCGAATGCCGCCGAGCACGACGAAGCCGAGCTATGCGTGCAGCTCGCGCGCACCGGGCGGGTCGACGGGCTGCTGCTGCTCGATATGCAGCTGAACGACGCGCGGGCGCGCGCGCTGAGCCAGGCCGGCATTGCGCATGTGTGCGCCGGCCCGCCGCCCGAGGGCAGCGCCAGCCCATTTGTGATGGTCGATGGCCGCGCGGGCGCGCAGGCGGCTATGCGCCACCTGCTGAGCCTGGGGCACCGCCGGATCGGGCTGATCCAGCTGCCATCCGAGCTGGCCGAGAGCGAGCCGCGCTACCTGGGCTACCTCGACGCGCTGGCCGAGGCCGGCCTGCCGCTCGACGAGGCGCTTATTGTCGAGGCCGGGCGCCGCGAGGAAGACGGCTACCAGGCGATCGGCGACTTGCTGGCCACGCCGCAGCCGCCAACCGCCGTGCTGGCGTGCAGCGATGAGCTGGCCTTCGGCGCAATGCACGCGCTCTACGACGCCGGGCTCGAGATCGGCCGCGATATCTCGCTCGTCGGCTTCGACGATCTGCCGCTGGCGCGGCAGGCGCTGGCGGGCGGCTGGCTGGGCGTGGGTGCGCCGAAG
>CALLYN010000323.1 GCA_937858455.1 uncultured Kouleothrix sp. | reverse complement strand
CGGTTCCGAAGGCGGAACACTCATACCAATCGGGGCAGTGTGTTGGGTGGATTTTCCCCGTTCCGGGCTTGCCAACCGCAATCACGTTCGCAGCTTGAGCGAGGAATGCGCCGCTCTGCAGCCGCTCAATCTGCTGAGCCAGCACCGGGCCAAACTGACCCAGGTCGAGCTGCGCCAGGGTCTTCTCACGCGGTAGGCGCGATTCGCGCAGCAGCCGTTCAAAGCGACGTTGCTCCCGGTAGCTCGCCTCCTGCTCTACGAACGCGTGCAGGAAGGCCACGTGGCTCAACCCCTCGCGAGCTGCACGTGCGGTTAAAGCCTCCACCTCAGCGGTCGTATGGTGCAGTTGCACGCGGTGCAGGAGCTGCGTCAGGCTCTCATGACAATTAGTCACCGGCGCACCTCGTCTTCAGCAACGCGTCGTAGACACCAAAATCGAACTGCGGCCGGCTGAGCTGCGGGACGGCCGGCGGCTCCACGCTGCGCACCAGTTCGCGCACGGCCTCAAAGGTAGGTGTCGTACCGTTCTCGGCGAGCAGCGCCAGGGCCGCGGCGACATCAACCTCGCTGGTTGCGGCAGCCAGATGCAGTACGCGCACATACTCCTTGTCGGCCCGGCTGGGCTGCTGCGCGACCAACGTGTCGTAGGCGACCCGAAAGGCGGTCGTCGGGAAGAGCTCGTCGCGGAAGCGGTACTGGGCAAAGGCGCCGGGCTTGCGCACTAGCGACCAGATCAGGTGGCGGTAGTCGATGTGGGCGCCAAAGCGCCCGTGCAGCCGGGGCAGGGTCAGGGTTAGCGTGCTGCCGACGTAGAGCTCGAGCGTTTCGGCTCGCACGCGCACGGTCAGGGTCACACCAATCAGGCGTGAGGGCACCGAGTAGGTGTTGTGGAGCACGCGGATGGTGCTGAAACGGGTGACGGTGACCGGCAGCTCGCGACAGGGATGCAGCGGGGTAGTGGGTAGGGGACGCAGGCTGTCGAGCTCGGTTGTCCAGCGCAGTTGGCGGGTCTGGTTGCGCTTGCGGGCGAGTTCCTGGAGCCAAGCGATGTAGCTGGGCCGGTCGGCAAAGTCACGCGAGCCACGGGCGCGAAGGGCCTGGTCGACGGCCTCTTTGAAGCGGTGGTGGGCCTGCTCGACATCGCCGTTCTCGTGAGCTTCGCCAGCTGTGTTGGTGGACGGTGTCATGCCGTAATGGGTCATCAAGGCCAGGTAGCGCTCGGTCCAGCGGCGCTGGCCATCTGGCTCGATGGCCTGGACGGCCGCCGAGAGGTTGTCAGTGCGGTGGTTTTCGGGCACGCCGCCGACTTGCCAGAGGCAGAACTCCAGTCCCTCGGCCAGTGTCTCGAAACTCTCGGTGAAGCAGAGGGAGACGGCCTCGATGTTGGAGTAGGTCAGCACGAAGTGGAAGAGCAGATGGGGGAAGGGCGCGCCGGCGATGGTAACCGCTAGCTCGTCCATATGGGTGAAGTCCGACTGGCCACACTGGCCAGGCTGGTGGATCTGCTCGAAGATGACGTCGTGGTCGGGGCCGTGGAGGGCACGCCAGGTGGCGACGTGGCGTTGGAAGCTGCGCAGTTGGCCAGGAGTGTAGCGCTCAGGATAGCGCTCGGTGAGGATGGTAAAGAGCGTCTTGGCTTGGAGCGCCGGGTCGCGCTGGAGCTGGAGCTCGACCCAGGACCAGTCGGCGAGAAAGGGATTGGGGCGCGTGCGATAGTCGCGCGGCGTTTTGAGTTCACTGGGGAGGGCGGCCGCGCGCAGGTACTTGCGGGCCGTGGGCACGCTCATCCCGGCGCGGGCGGCGGCCTGTTCGAGGGTCTTTCCCTTGGTGCGTGCACGGAGCATCAGCTGTACCTCGTTGTCGGTCTTCATGGCCCCTCCTTCTGAGGGCCATGGTACGGGGAGGCGGGGCAAAGCGTGTGAGCCGCGAAGGGAAAGTTCTAATCGTCATGAGGTTCTAGTTTACTGCGTCGTTGGACACAGTTGGAGCGGTGCCGGGGTCGGACTAGAGCTGACCCTTCTGGACAATTGAATTCGGAAGACGCCTCAGTGATATTGCAAGGCATACGAAACGAAGCGACACAGAAAGCGATTACTGACGAGTCCTCTGCTATGCCGCCGCTTTAAGCACAAAGCGGGCGGTGAATCTCAGTGTCTCCCCGTGTTTGGTTTTTGTTCCACAGGAAGAAGGCGCCGCCCGGCCGCCACTCCACTTGCCGGCTATTGCGAATGCGCAGCGGCTGCATCGTCTCCGTCCATTTCTGCGGGCCAGGTGCCGTTGATGTAGTGAGTCAACAACCCAGCGCTTTAGCACCTGGGCTTGTATCTGCTCTTTCGATGCTCTGGCTCAGGAGCGACACAATTGGCTGGTTGACAGCAGCCACACGAGCAATATTCACAGCAGCGTTTGTGTCTGCGGCGGCAGTATGGCCGCATTGAAGACACCGGAAGCGGGCTTGGTCAGGCCGGTTTCGTTTATCGCAGTAGCCACACATTGCACAGGTACTAGATGTGTTGCGTGCGTCGATGTGAACCACATACACGCTGGCCAGCCGCGCCTTGTAGTTGATAAACGTGCGTAATTGCCGAAATGCCCAGGAATGGCGCACACGTCGCTGCTCCCGTTGAACCGTTACTCGCTCGCGGATTCTGCTTAAATCCTCCAGAGCGATTGCCTTACGGGTCGCGTGCGCCTTTTGAACGAGCGCCTTGCTGATGCGGTGATTGACAGCTTTCTGGAAGCGATGTTCGCGCCGAGCGTTCCGGCGCAATCGCCAGCGTGCGCGGCGGGTGTTTGCCAGTTGCAGGCGGCGGCGATGCTTGAAACGTCGTTCTCGGACTGTCTGTATCTGTGCGCCGCTGTATACCTCACCATCCGAGTCAGCCGCCACGTTCACCAGTCCCAGGTCAACGCCCAGATAGCCTGTCGGCTCATCAGGATCGGGTGCGGCTTTCGATTGGGTAATGCACAAATACCACACGTTGTCACGGCGCAATAATTCCGCGCCACCAATTTTCCAGGAGGTATCGTACAGGTAGCGTCGCTGGAAGTCGCCCAAGGCAAGCTGTCCTATTACGCGACCTGTCAGCGTGTTCAGACTGACCCGATCCAGGCTCATCAGCCGATAGGTCCGCGCGTCGTAGCGAATGCTACTATCGGCGTCGAAGGCCGGGCAGGTTTTGGGGATGAGTTGATCAGTCTGTTTGTCCCGTCGTTCAGGAGCCGCGCGTACGGCCCGTACAGCTTCGGCAGCCTTATCCGTGGCACAGCAGGCCAATTGCGCACCCAGTCCATAGATGGCTCGGGTTGGGCCGTAGACGATGTGATGGAGCTTGTTTTTGTTCGTGATACCCTGTTCCCATGAGATCCTCGCACAATAGCTTGCTGCCGCGTTAAAGACAGCCTGTGTCTCGCGTAATGCGTCATCGGTCGACGCATCAACAGTGAGCTTACAGCATACGGTTCATGTGGAGAGGATTTCTTTCATAAAGAAATAATATCATGAATAGAACGTCTGTGCAACCATTGAGCTAAAGCCACTGAATCAGGATCGCCCCTCTCACCTGTTAAGTGCCGGTTTCCGTGCCTATAAGGTACTCGATGATCAGCGCCGCGTGCGACAGCGGCTTTGCCAGGTTGTTGATGTCGGCGTTCGTGTCGTAGTCGAGCAGCGTCACCGGTCTGTCCGCACTGAGCTTGCGCAGGCGCTCGACCAGGTCGCCAACGCAGTGCTCCAGCACCCAGCGGTAGGCTGGGAGGTAGATCAGTCGCCGGGCCTCGGCATAGCCAAGCAGCCGCTCGCCACCAATCCCTGCGCGGTGGCCCAGGACCTGGCCGCGCGCCGGCCCGCCGCGCTTGCGCCGGTGAAAGGTCATGTCGTCGAGCAGCGCCTCGTCGATGTCCTGGTGCTCGAAGATCTTCAGCCCCTGCCAGATCGCCTCGACGCTGGCCGCCGTGCGGCCCGGCGTGAACGGCACGGGAATGCCGCCGTGCGGGTAGAACGGGCTGAATTTGACCCACGGCTCGCTCCCTCGCGACGTCACGTCGATGATCGCCCCATTCCCGTACTGCTGCCGCAGATTGGCCTGCGATGTGCGCTTGTTCGCCAGGTAGATTGGCATACACTTTCCCCTTTTGTCGCTAAGCCGGCTGCATAGCAGCCGGCGGGAACGGCGCCGCTTGCTCGTCTCCCGTCAGTGCCGCCGCGAAGGCGCGGCGCCTGCGGATGGTCGCTTCTGATACGGTATCGGCGATCCAGGCGTTCCAGACGCCGGCTGCGAAAAACACATGGAACCGATCGACACTCTCGCCGTCTTTGCGCGCCACATAATCCTGCACGGGCATGTGGTTGATCATCAGCCTCCCAGCATGGTGGAAGCTATAACCGACCAGTTCTGGCCTGCTCAACACCAACGCTTACCTCCTCGCCGACGGCGCGTCAACCACGCCCAGCTTTTCGCCGAGCACGGCGATCCGCTCGTGGATGCGCTCAAGAATCCGCCCGACTCGCGCGCGCCTCTCGCCGTCCGCGCCCAGTTCGTCCAGATGGTCCGCCAGTGTTGCCGGCGTGATGGCGACCATGATGCCGCTCAGGCCCCAACGCACCGCCTCGCGCCAGCGCGCGTCCTCGCCGGCCAGGCGCCCAATTTTGTGGCGCTTGCCCAGCTCCGCCGGACTTGTCCCGCGCAGCCGCTCGGCGAGCAGCAGCGCGTGCCAGGCCGCGAGGTAGGCGTACTCGCGCGCCCACGCGTCGGCGCCGCCCCCATACTTGCCTGGCCGCTGCACGCCCAGGCTGCCAAGCAGCTCGCCGGCCCGCGACTGGCGAGCGTCGCCGCCGATCCAGCTCCAGAGTGCCGGCCGCTCGCGCGCGCTGAGCGCCCGGATCGCCTGGTCAACCTCCTCGGCGAGCGCGCTGCTTGCCCGCTTGAGGCGCGGCGTCTGAGCCGCGGCCAGGTGCCAGATCAGCAGCAGGTCCAGGTCGGTGAGCGCGCCGAGGGTCTCGTCGTCCGCGTCGACCGTCAGCAGATCGCGAACGAGGCGCGCCACGCCGCCGAGAAAGGCCAGCGGCGCGCCGCTCGCTGCAACCGCCTGGCCGAGCGGGGTCAGCCGGAGTCGCTTGTCGGCGTCGACGATCAGCGCGAGGTCGCGCAGCAGCCAGATCACGGCGCTAAGCTGCGGCGCGCTGTCCGGCAGCGCCGCCCTGACAGCTTCTTCGACGGCTGCGTGCTCGCGCTCGCCGCCGAACCGGTCAATCAGGCGGAGCACATGTTCGGCAAACGCTAGCCGGTCCTGCGGGCTGGGCGGCAGCCACTCGGCGCGGGGCTGGCGGCCCTGGGCGCGCAGCCGCGCCTCCTGCGCCGCGCGGAAGTAGAGATCCTGAAGTGCGAGCGGCGCGCCTGCCGCCGCGCTGATCGCCTCGATCCGCGCCCGCAGCTCGGCGTCGCCGCGGTGCAGCCGAACCGCCAGGAGGTGCTTACACATGCCGCCGGGTGCGGTCTCGTCAGGGCAGTCGCATCGCCAGCCGCTGCCGGCGAGTTGCACGGTCCGCGGCTCCGAGCCGCCGCTGACCGCGTAGCGCTCGCCATCGGCGTGGACCTGGAGGTGGAGCGCGCGCAGCAGCCGGTAGTCGCCACCAAGTGGGCGCTGCGCGGAGGCAGTTTCCGCGACGGAGGCGCGCGGCGCGTCGAACTCCTCGTAGCGACGCGCCGAGACGCCACCTGCGACCAGCGCCTGGGCCCGGGCGATCCAGCGCTCAGCCCGCGCGGCGCTGAGCTGCTCGACCTCCGCCAGGTCGGCAGGCTCGGCCAGCGCCAGGGTCTCGACATCGGCGATGGCTACGCCGTCGACCGTGGCCTCCATCAGGCGCCAGGACATAATTGGGCCGATGCCCTCGATGAGCGTCAGCGTCGCCGGCCCGCAGTCCAGCCCTGCCGCCACCATCCGCGCCAGCGCTTTTAGCCGCTCGGCGAGCGTGGGTGTCTCTGTTGGAGACACCCATACTTCGGCGTTTTCCTCCACCGCGGCAATCGCCGCCATGGCCAGCAGCACCCGGTGCGTGGCCTCGACGACACGGTCCACGTCCGACTCGGTACAGTCCAGCTCGTCCGCGACGGCCGCGGCGCTGCCCAGCCGGGTCCAGGCGCGCGCAACCAGGGCGCTCTTGATAGCGCTGAGCAGCGCGGATGGCGGCAGGTCAAGCCGGCCTAGCAGGTCGCTGAGCCCGGCTGCGAGCAGCGTGCTCCGCGCCGCGCGCAGCGCCGCGCGGAGCTGCTCCAGCTCCTCGAAATCGACCGTCAGCCGCGGCTCGACGTGCAGCGCCGCGAGTAGCAGCAGGTCGAAGAAGGTGTAGTTTACCGCGTCGTCGGCTGCGAGCGTCGTATTCAGCATCAGCACAGTCTCGGGCGCGAGGAAGTGGCGCACCGCGATGGAGCCGAGCCGCGTCGCGACCAGGCGCGCGGGGCCGTCGCCATCGCGTGTCTCGGCCAACATGTGGGCGGCCAGCATGGTGTCGATCGCCTGCCGCACGTCGGGGAGCCGGCGCTGGGTCGCCGATAGACTGCGCGCGAAGACGCGCGCGAGTTGTTCCGGCGTCGTCGCCAGGTGGCTGGCCACCTCGACGACGAGCTGGGCCGCGAGGTGGCGCGCATCGCCGAGGGCCGACAGGATGGCCTCGTCCGGCGCCACTAGGTCCGGTGTGGGCTGCCACGCGGCAACATAGACGACCACCTCGCCGGCCCCATCGCGCGCGCCGCGGCCGCCGAGCTGGCGCAGCTCGTTTAGCCCCAGCGGCTTCCATCCGCCGCTGCCCCAGCGCTGGGCGTCGTAGATGATCACCTTGCGGATCTGCGGCAGGTCAACGCCCATACCGACTGTGCCGGTGGCCACCAGCACTTGGGTCGCCCCCATACGAAAATCGCCCTCGGCCTGCTGCCGAGCCGCGCGCGAGCGCCCGGCGTGGTGAAAGCCGGCGCGGAACCCCGCTTTCGCGAGCGCGGCCGCCACGGCTGCGGCCCGGGCCCGGCTCTGGACGAACACCAGCGCGCGCCCGCCCAACGCGACCACCGGCGCGACATCCTCGGCGAGCAGCGCGGGCTTGTCTTTGGCGCGCTCCACGCGGCGGATCGACCACTCCAGCGGGAAGCGCCGCCAGGTCGACCGGTAGGCGCGCGCGGCCGGGCGCCGCGGCAGGAGATTGCTCAGCCAGAACGCGATCTCGTCCAGGTTTCCCGCGGTCGCGCTCATCGGCAGCACGTCGACGTCCGGGTTGAGACGCGTGAGGCGGCTGAGCCCGCCTTCCAGCGCCGGCCCGCGGGTCGGGTCGCCGAGCATGTGCATCTCGTCGGCCACGACCAGGCGGACCTGCGCCAGCCAGGCGATGTGGGTCTGCCAGGCGCGCGTGCAGGCGTCGAACCACTCGTAGGTGCCGATCAGCAGGCGCGCGCGAGCGAGCGGCACGGGCGGCGCGCTCTGCCCGGGCGCGCCGTAGCCGCCGTGGAATA
>CALLYN010000322.1 GCA_937858455.1 uncultured Kouleothrix sp. | reverse complement strand
TGGCTATCTAAATCTTCGCTTCAATGATCGCGGCCGCGCGCTCGCGCAGCTCGTCGAGCGGGATGCGGTCGAGCACTGGCTCGAAAAAGCCCGTGACGATCATATGCACGGCCTCGGCGCGGCCAATGCCGCGCGACTGCATATAGAACAGCATCTCGTCGTCGATCTGGCCGCTGGTCGAGGCGTGGCCGGCGCGCTGCACGTCGTTGGTGTCGATCATCAGGCCGGGGATCGAGTCGTTGCGCGCCTGCGGGCTGAGATGCAGCGCGTGCTCTTCGAGCCGCGAGATCGTGCCACGGCTGTTTTTCTCGATCTTGATCATGCCGTCGAACACCGCGTAGCCGGTGTCTTTCACCACGGTTTTGAAGTCCATGTGGCCTTCGGTATTTACGCCGGCGTGCCGCAGCCACGGCGCGGTCAGCAGGTTCTGGCTGCCGTCGCACAGCGTGGCGGCGCCCCACTGCACATTCGCGCCATTGCCCTCGAGGCTGGTCTCGGCTTCGACGTGCTGCACCTGGCCGCCGAGGTTCACCGCCACCCACTCGAGGCTGGCGTTGTTGCCGACGCGGGCGCGCTGCGCGCCGATGTGGTACACGCCCTTGCCCCAGGTCTGCACGGTCACAAACCGCACGCTGGCGTCGTCGCCCACGAACAGCTCGGTGACCGGGCTGGCCAGCGCCGGCGCGCCCGCGTCGGGCGAGCTGAATTCCTCGATAAACGTCAGGCGCGCGCCTGCTTCGACGATGATCAGGTTGTGCGGAAAGGTAGCCTGGCCCTCGCCCAGCGTGAGCACTGCGTGCAGCGGCGCTTCGATCTGCGCGCCCCTGGGCACGTACAGAAACACGCCATCTTGCCAGAGCGCAGTGTGCAGCGCGCGGAACTTGTGCTCGAGCGGCGCGACCGCGCTGCCGAGGTACTGCTGCACCAGCGCCGGGTGGTCGCGCAGTGCGGCCGCCAGCGTGGTGAAGATCACGCCCTGCGCGGCCAGGCTGGCGTCCCATTGCACCGCAGTGGCGCCCGGCCCCAGCGGCGGCGACAGCTCGTCGGCGCTGAAACCCGCGAGGTTGGTGCGCTTCCAGAACGGCGGCACGCTCTCGGCAAAGGCGCGCCAGGCGTCGACCCGCCGCTCGATCAGCCAGGCGGGCTCGCCGGCGGCGTGCGCGGCATCGGCGATCTCGGCGTCGGTCAGCGCGGAGAGTTTCGGTAGGTAGTTCATAGCTTTTGGCAGCCGGCAGTCGGCAGTCGGCAGTCGGCAGTCAGTCAAGCGCGCTAAGCTTCAGCGCAGACTGCGTCCCGCCTTCTGATCACTGCTGGCTGGTTACTTCCTCCCGGATGAAATCGTAGCCCTTCTCCTCCAGCTCGAGCGCCAGCTCGGGGCCGCCGTCGCGCACCACCCGGCCGTCCATCAGCACCGACACAAAGTGCGGCTTGATGTAGTTCAGCAGGCGTTGGTAGTGCGTGATCACCAGCACGCCCATCTCGGGCTGCTCGCCGTAGAGCGTGTTCACGCCCTGCGAGACGATCTTGAGCGCGTCGATGTCCAGGCCCGAGTCGGTCTCGTCCATGATCGCCATGGTCGGCTTGAGCATGGCCATCTGCAAGATCTCGATGCGCTTCTTCTCGCCGCCCGAAAAGCCCTCGTTCAGGTAGCGGCGCACGAAGCTCTCGTCGATCTCGAGCGCGGCGATCTTTTCGCGCAGCTCTTTGCGGAACTGGGCCACCGGGATCGAGGTGGCCTTCGGGTCTTTGCCTTCTTCGGCGCGGTGCGCGTTGATCGCTGAGCGCAGGAAGTTCGCCAC
Source organism: uncultured Kouleothrix sp. (assembly GCA_937858455.1). GTDB lineage: Bacteria > Chloroflexota > Chloroflexia > Chloroflexales > Roseiflexaceae > Kouleothrix. The sequence goes on along the minus strand of CALLYN010000322.1, from coordinate 3,481 downwards.
GGTAACGCCGGGGATGGCCACCGGGTACTGGAACGCCAGGAACAGGCCCAGCTTTGAGCGCTCGTCGGCCTCGAGCTCGAGGATGTTCTGGCCCTGGTACCACACCTCGCCGCCGGTGACGGTGTAGCCGGGGTGGCCCATCAGGGTGTAGGCCAGCGTGCTCTTGCCGCTGCCGTTCGGCCCCATGATCGCGTGGATCGAGCCGGCTTTGACTGTTAGGTTCAGGCCCTTGAGGATCTCTTTATCCTCGACGTTGACGCGGAGGCCTTTGATAACCAGATCGCTGTTCATTTGCTATCCTTTTATTCCTGCTGTTGCTATGCATTCAGGAGCCAGGCGTCTGCGTTATTGTAGCTCCTGGCTCCTGCCTTCCGGCTCCTGGACAACCGCGAAGTGGCAGCTGCGCTTGCCGTCGCGGATGGTTTCTTCCAGCACAATCTGCTCGCCCAGCACCTGCTCGACCATGCGGCGCTCCATGATGCACACGCCGGCGTGCTCCTGGGCGACATCGAAATACGGGCAGGCGAACAGCCGGAAGCCTTCGCCGGATGGCTGCACTTCGACGGGAATGCCGCGCTGCTCGAGCGCCGCCCGCAGCGCCACCAGCCGATCCGGCAGGCCGTCGCCGGCTACCTGGCCGCGGTACTCCTCGGCCAGGCGCGCACCCACAGCGTCGAGCAGCGTCTGCAGCCGCGCCGGGCCTTCCTGGCTGGCGATCTCGCGCAGCAGCATAGTAGTGAGCGTGTCGTACTCTTTGGGGAACAGGTTGTGCGCCTCGGCGCTCAGCGAGTAGGCCGCGTGCGGCCGGCCCGGCCCCTGCCGCACCAGCCGCGTCGTCACAAGGTCGCGCGCTTGCAGGTGCGTCAGGTGCTCGCGTACGGCGGTGGTGCTGATGCCCAGCAGCTCTTCGAGATCCTTGACCGTCGCCTCGCCGCGGCGGTGCAGAAAATCGAGAATTTTCCCGGCCGGCGACTCGGGCGCGTAGATCGTTCCTGGCATGGCTTGGCTCCTGTTTGCTAGGGCCGAAGTATACCGCACTATGATGCTATTGTCAATAAAAACAGGAAAAACTGTTTAAATCGCAAAGTGGCAAGAATGGCGCGACAGCACGCCAAAAATACGGTACACTACATTCAAGGGAACGGCGCCCGTCATCACTTACAGCGTACGCCGTGCCGACGATCGAACTCGTGCCCGCAGCCAAAGGTAGTGTATGCAGCGTCTCTCGCGCTTTATTGCGTTTGGGTATATCGCGCTTTGCCTGGCGGTGCTGGCCGGCACCTTTGCGCTTGGCCCGCTGGGCTACGCGCCGCTGCCGCTGGTGGCCGCGCCGGTGCGCCAGCCGGTGGTGCTGACGATCTGGTATGGCAGCGAGAAGAAAGAGTGGCTCGATGCCGCGCGCCAGCGCTTTCTCGCGTCGAACCCATCGGTGAACGGCCGGCCCATCCAGATCCAGCTCCAGAGCCTGGGCTCGCGCGAGATCGCCGAGCGCCTGCTGAACCAGGATTGGCGCGGCGCGGCCCCACCAACCGTGGTGTCGCCCGCCAGCGCTCTGTGGCTCGATGCGCTGAACGCACCGATCGTGCGCGCCGGCGCCGACGCGCCGCGCTCGCTGGTGCTGAGCCCGCTGGTGCTGGTGGGCTGGGAGCAGCGCGCGCAAGCGCTGTGGCCGCGCGGCCCGGCCGATTTCTGGAAGGATCTGCAGGCCGCGCTGGCCAACGACGCCGGCTGGCAGGCGCTTGGCGGCCAGCAAAGCTGGGGGCTGGTGAAGTTCGGCCACACCTCGCCGCTAAGCTCGAACAGCGGCGCCCAGGCGCTGATCCTGCTGGCGTATGGCTTCTACGGCAAGAGCAGCGGGCTTTCGGCGGCCGACGTGGGCAACCCCGCGCTGGCCAGCTGGCTGCGCCCGGTTGAGGCCGCCGTGCCAAGCTTCAGCGACAGCACCGCCGCGCTCATGGACGATATTGTGCGCGCGGGGCCGGCGAAGTACGACTTCGGCGTGGTGTACGAGAACCTGGCGCTGCAGAATATGGACGCGGCGCGCCAGCGCCAGGGCCAGGCGCTGCATATCTACTACCCGCCTGCGACGATCCTGAGCGATCACCCGTACGCCCTGGTCGACGGCGCGTGGGTTCAGGCCGACGAGCGTGCCGCTGCGGCGCGCTTCCGCGATTACCTGCTCGGCCGCGAGGCTCAGCAGCTGGCGCTGCGCTACGGCTTCCGCCCGGCCGACCCAGGCGTGTCGATCGCCGACGCCAGCCCCGATAATCCGTTCGGCAAGTACGCGGCGAATGGCGCGAGTGCTGCGATCGGCGCGCAGGCCGAGACGCCCCCGGCCGACGTGCTGAACGCGCTGCTGGGGTTGTGGCAGAGCAAGTTCAAACGCTGAGAGGCTTCTCGATGGGCAACACTGTTCCCGCCTATGGCGTGGCCGCTCGCCGCCCGCTGGCGCTGCTGGTGCTGCTGGTGGCGCTGGCGGCCGGTGCCACGCTGGCGCTGTGGCTGCTGCCGCTGGGCCTGCTGGCCTACGCGGCGATCGTGTTTCTGCTGGCGCGCGACCCCGACGTGCTCGCGCTGGCCCAGCGCCCGGCACGGCCGCGACTTTCGAGCCAGACATTCCGCGCCTACCTGAGCGCGATCGAGCGCTCGCAGCAAGAGATCGGCCGGAGCGTGGCGCAGGCCAGCGGCCCGCTGGGCCGCCTGCTCGTGCCGATCGACAACCAGACGCGCGAGCTGGTGGCCGAGGCGTATGTGCTGTGCGACAAAGGCCAGGTGATCGAAACCTACCTGGCGGGCAGCAACCAGCGCGCGCTGCAAGATCAGATCAACGCGCTCGACCGGCAGATCAGCGCCACGCAGGATGCCTATACCCGCCAGCAGATGCAGCAGACCCGCCAGGCGCTGATCGAGCGCCAGGCCAACGCCCGCGACCTCGAGACGTTTATTGGCCGGATCGTCGCGCAGCTGCAGAATATCTCGGCCAACCTCGACAACGTGCTGGCCGAGACGGTGCGCCTGCGCACCGCCGACGCAGCCAGCGCCGACACCGCCACCAACCAGGTCGCGCAGCGCCTGAGCGACCTCAAGGCCGATATGGACGCGTTTCAGCAGGTGCTCGATACCGCGATCACCCAGACCGGCGCGGCCCCAGCCGGTTAGAACCTGCCTGAGAGATTGTCTGAGAAGTAACCACCAAACACAAAGACACCACGCTCGAGTATGTCGTGTTGGTGCTTTTCAGCGTATGAGCGCTTGGTGCCTTGGTGCCTTGGTGGTACACTGGCTTTTCAAATAGCCCATGAGAGTGGGAAGTGCGGGGCTATGCCCCTCACGCTGCCGTAGTATGATCAAACCATCCAGGGCTCGTGCAACGTCGGCCCTCACCCCCCTTCCCCCCTCTCCCGCGCGCGGGAGAGGGGGGATTATTGTTGGCGGTGTGGTGCGGTCGCGGCGGCGACCGCACCACACCGCCAGATGTGTT
>CALLYN010000321.1 GCA_937858455.1 uncultured Kouleothrix sp. | reverse complement strand
TCCACAATGGGCGTCAACATGTGCCGGTGTTGGTTAACGAAAACATGATCGGTCATAAACTCGGCGAGTTCGCGGTAACGCGCACTTTTAAGGGTCATTCGGGCGACAAGAAAGCTGATAAACCTGCAGCAGCGGCACCTGCGGGCGCACCTGGTTGCCTGGCGCGTCGAAGCGGCACGACTCGAGCGCGCCGGCGCAGGCCCACGGCACCTGCATACGCACGCCGCGCAGGTGAACCGGATCCTCGCCGGCGTTGTACAGCTCGAGCCGGCGGGTGAGCAGCGTCCCAGTGATGTGGTAGCAGTCGTCGATCATGAGCGGGCCGATGCCGATCGTGATCACCAGCTCGATCGCGCCGTCGTGCTCGCTGGCGGTGTGCCTGAGGTAGCGAATGAACACGCGCCCGGCCATCCAGCCGCGGTCGCCGATCCGCACGTCGATCGACGGGACCGGCCGGCCGTAGCCAAGCAGGTTGGGGCCGCCCGCGCGGCGCAGCTCGCGCAGGCCGCCATCGTCGAGCGAGAAGACCAGCGCGAGATCCGGTGTTGTCAGCGTGGCAAGATCCTGGCTGCGGCTCAGGGTAAACGGCGGCATGACGCGATCCCTACAGTTCGATACCGGGACACCAAGAGGAAACGCCGAGAAGTTTGCGATTATTTTACCACAACGGTCGCGGCGGTGATCGCCGCAGCTTGGTTGACAGGCGTGCGCGTTTCGGGTATGCTCAACGGCGCAATTCACAATCGACGGGAGCGCATTGCATCCCGTCAGGATAGAATTATGAGCCAGCTCCCGATCCACCCAGCACTGCTCGCCGACCTTGAGCATGTCGATCGTATTATTGTCGAGCGCGTACAGCCGCGCCTCGCGGTGATCCGCGTTGCCGGCCAGCATATTCTTACCTCGGGGGGCAAGCGCATTCGCGCCGCGCTGACGCTGCTGGCCGCCCAGCTTGGCAGCTACGATCTCGATCGGGTGATCCACTCTGCGGCGGCCGTCGAGCTGATCCACGCCGCGTCGCTGGTGCACGACGACCTGGTCGATCAGGCCGAGCGCCGCCGTGGCACGGTGACGGTGCACACGCGCTGGGATGGCGACGTGGCGCTCATGGTCGGCGACTACCTGTTCGCGTTGGCGGCGGCCGAGATGGCGCTCGCGCCCGACCCGCGGATCATCGGCTATTTTTCGCGCGGCGTGATGACGATCTGCGAGGGGGAGCTTTCGCCGGTGCTGAATGTCGCGCCGCTCGACGTGGCGCTCGAGCAGTACCTCTATAAGATCGGCTGCAAGACGGCCGCGCTATTCGAGGCCGGCTGCAAAGCCGGCATGATCTGCGGCGGCGGCACGCCCGAGCAGGTCGACGCGCTGGGGCGCTTCGGCTACGATCTCGGGCTGGCCTTCCAGATCGTCGACGACGTGCTCGACTATGTCGGCGACGCCGAGACGCTTGGCAAGCCGGCCGGCAACGACCTGCGCGAGGGCACGATCACGCTCCCGCTGATCTATGCCGTCGAACACGGCGGCGGCCCCGACCTGGCCGGCGTGATCGACCAGCAGCCGCTCGAAGACGCGCAGGTGCAGTGGGCGATCGACGAGGTGCGCCGGCTGGGCGCCGACGCGCGCGCAATCGCCGATGCGCGCCAGTATGCCGAGCGCGCGCTCGAGCATCTCGCGCCCTTCCCCGACAGCCGTGCCAAGCAGGCGCTCGCCGAGATCGCCCACTTCGTGGTGGCGCGCGGCGCCTGACTTCCCCGAAGGTGCCAGGGCTGATACCAATTCTCCGTGCGATCTTTTGCTGTTTGTGATGCCCTGCCGGCAAAGCCGGGCAGGGCATCACAAACAGCTGTTTCCTACCAGCTTTACAGCGGGTTGGCCCAAGAGCATCAGCGCGCGCGCGAGCCGTTGCGGTGGTGCGCCATCTCGGCGTGAAAGTCTTCGCCGTTGGCGCCGACTGGGTCGATGTGGATCGTCACGGTTTCGAGGCGCGGCAGGTCGTGCAGCAGCGCGTGCTCGATCGCGATCGCGATCGCGTGGCTCTGCACAGTGCTGAGCGCGCCGTCGACGCTGGCGTACAGCTCGGCCTCGAGGTTGTGCCCCAGCCAGCGCACCCGAGTACCATACACATCGCGCACGCCTTCAACACGCTGGGCGCCGCGCTCGATCGCGTCGACGAGCGCCGGGTCGACCGCGTCCATCAGCCGCTCCCAGATCGTCTTGGCGGCGCCCCACACCACCTGCAGGATCGGCAGCGTGATCAGCAGCCCGACGATCGGGTCGGCCTGGGGAAAGCCGAGCAGCACACCGAGCGCGCCCACCAGCACGGCCAGCGATGTCAGGCCGTCGGTGCGCGCGTGCAGGCCATCGGCCTCGAGCGCGGCGCTGCCGATCTCGCGGCCGACGCGGATGCGAAAGATCGCCACCAGCTCGTTGCCTAGAAAGCCGACGACCGCGGCCGCCATCACCCAGTAGACATTGCTCAGCGGCTGGGGGTCGATCAGCTTGCGGAATGACTCCCAGGCTGCCAGCGCGGCGCTGGCCAGCATCACCAGCACAATGAAGATGCCAGCCAGGTCTTCGGCGCGGCGGAAGCCGTAGGTGTAGCGGCGCGTCGGCGGCCGGCGGCCGATCGCAAACGCGATCCATAGCGGCACGGCGGTAAGCGCGTCGGCGAAGTTGTGGATGGTGTCGGCCAGCAGCGCGGCGCTGCCGCTGATCAGCACGATCACCACCTGAAAGATCGCCGTGGCCAGCAGCCCGGCCAGCGATACCTTCAGCGCCCAGATGCCGCGCTCGCTGCTCTCGAGCGCGCGGTCGCTGCGCGGCTCGCTGTGGCTGTGCGAGTGAAACAGCTCGCCGAGCAGTCCGCGCAGGCCGCTCGCATGCGCATGATCATGGCCGTGGTCGTGGTCGCTGTGGTCGTGGTCGTGGTCATCGTGCGGGTGGCCGTGGTCGTGGTCATCGTGCGGGTGGCCGTGGTCGTGGTCGTGCTCGTCGTGCGGGTGGTTGTGATCATGGTCGTCGTGGTCATCGTGCGGGTGGCCGTGGTCGTGGTCGTCGTGCTCGTGGGCGCCACCTTGCTTGCCTGGCTCAGGCGCCTGCGAAGCCTGCAGCTGATGCTCGTGCGGCTGCTTCATACCGATACTCCTGTGATGTAATACCAAATTCGCTTGATTACATACACTATTCGCTTGATTACATACACTTTGGTGGGGGTTTGGGGACGGCTTTGCCGCCCCCGAATTTCTTTTTGTGTTGCACTGCGTGGCGAAGCCACGCAGTGCAACGGAATCTATACGTGAACAAGCGAAGAGCGTATAATCAGGCGACGTCGATGCCCATTGTAACCGAAGACGCAGGCGACAATGCCAGGCATAGCATAGTGCATGCCACCGCGAAATTCGCAGCACCCGAATGGTTTACAGGAAGCTTGGAGGGATGCGCAACCAGGCGGCGGCGGATGGCGAACGTAGCGTCGGCCGGCCCACGCCCGAAGACGTGAGCCGGCCGACGCAGCGCCGGCGAAGGGCGAGGCGCGCTACGCTGCCCACTCGCCGCCGCGCATCAGCGGCTCGGCGCGCCCGTCGGCGCTGATCCTGTCGCCGGCCATCTGGGCCGAGCCGATCATGCAATCGACGTGTGTCGGGCTGCCGTTGCCGCCGGCGCGCGGAAACTTGTCGCTTGTGATCTGCCTCATGGTAAGTTTGGTAGTGGAAATTCGGCCCGGCGCCGTGTGGCCGCGCGCCTACCCTACGCAGCCGGCCGGGCGAGCCTGGTGATGCCCCCGTCGCCGGCCACAATCGCGACGCCCGCCATGCCGATGAACATGCCGTGCTCGACGACGCCGGGAATCGCGTGGATGGCGGCGTCGAGCGCGCGCGCGTCGCCGATGCCGTCGCCGAAGCGGCAGTCGAGAATATGGTTTCCCTCGTCGGTGACAAACGCGCTGCCATCGGCGGCGCGGCGCAGCACGGGCGTGCAGCCCAGCGCGGACAGGCGGCGCTCGGCCAGCGGCAGCGCGAAGGCGATCACCTCCACCGGCAGCGGCGCGCGCGTGCCCAGCCGGCCGACGCGCTTGGTCGAGTCGCTGACAATGATCATGCGCGCGGCCGAGGCGGCGACGATCTTCTCGCGCAGCAGCGCCCCGCCCAGCCCCTTGATCAGCTCGAGCTGCGGGTCGATCTCGTCGGCGCCGTCGATCGCCAGGTCGAGCTGCGGGCGCTCCGCCAGCGTGGCCAGCGGGATGCCAAGCTCGCGCGCCAGCGCGGCGGTGCGCTCGGATGTCGGCACGCCCACGATCTCGCGCAGGCGGCCGTCGCCCAGCCGATCGGCCAAGCCGTACAGCAGGTACTTGGCCGTCGAGCCAGTGCCCAAACCGAGCGCCATGCCGCTTTGAACGTACTCCAGCGCTGCCTCGGCAGCCTGGCGTTTGAGTGATTCAAGATCAGGTGTCATGGTAGTATCCCCCAGATGCGAATTGTCAAATCGTACGAGCTTGTGATCACATGCCGGCCGTTGGGCGTGAACGCGACGCCGGTGAGCCAGCCCTGGTAGGTTTGTAGGTTCGGCGCTTGCAGCGCGCAGATCTGGCGCAGGTCGGCGGTGGAGAACAGCCGCAGATAGCTGTCGCCGCCAGCTGTCGCAATTGCGCTGTCGTCGGGCGAAAACGCCAGGTCGCGGACGCCGTTGACGAGGTTGCCTGCAAGTTTGCCGAGCAGTTTGCCGTCGGCGGCGCGCCAGACATAGACGTTCTCGTCCCACGAGCCCGCGGCGACCTTGGTGCCGTCGTGCGAAAACGCCACGCTCGTGATCCCGCCGGTCGCACCGTCGAAGGTGCGCAGCAGCGCCCCATCGCTCACGCGCCACAGGCGCACGCGGGTGTCGCTCGGGCCACCGGTATCTTCAAAGGCGCCCGAGAGCAGCGTGGCCGAGTCGGGCGAAAACGCCACGCTGTTTACGGCATTGGTGTGCCCGCGCAGCGTGCGCAGCAGCGCGCCGTCGGCCACCCGCCAGAGCTTGATCGTCTGGTCGGAGGCGCCGCTGGCGAGCAGCGCGCCGTCGGGCGAGAATGCCACGCTCAGAATGATGCCGGCGTGCGGGTCGGCGCCGTGGAGCCGGCGCGCGAGCGTGCCGTCGCGCACATTCCACAGCAGCAGATCGTAGCCGCTGCTGACGCTGGCGAGCAGCGCGCCGTCAGGCGAGAATGCCAGCTTGTTCACGGTGTCGTCGGGCTGGGCCGACTGTGTGAGGTCGCGCAGGGGTTTGAGCGTGGCGAGATCCCAGATGTGCACGACGTTGGCGAGCCCGCCGGCGGCGAGCAGCGTGCCGTCGGGCGAGACAGCCACGGTATTCAGCTGCTCGGTGGTGCTGATTGTGTTGAGCGGCGCGCGGATTTCGGCCCAGCCGGCGTAGGAAAGGGCTTCGGCTGGCGTGTTTGTTGCCAGGGTGGTAGCGCCGGCGGCGGGCACGCTTGTGACCTCAGAGCCGGACTGATGTCTGGCGCCGAAGATCTGGCCGTAGGCCAGGCCCACGCCGATCAGCACCACCAGCGCGGCGAGGAGCGGCGCGACGCTCGGCAGCCGGCGAGTGGCGCGCTTGGCTGGCTCCTCGGCCTGCTGTTCGGGCGCGGGGGGTGGCGGCGGCGCCGGATCGGGCAGGTGCG
>CALLYN010000320.1 GCA_937858455.1 uncultured Kouleothrix sp. | reverse complement strand
GCGAGCGCGAGCAGGGCATCTCGTTCCTCGACGACGGCACGATGATCGTGGTGGAAGATGCGCGCCGGCTGATCGGCCAGGAGGTGACTGCCACGGTGACGCGCGTTCACCAGACACAGACTGGGCGAATCGTGTTCGCGCACCTCAGCAATGGCAAATCGTAGCTCAGGGCGCGCGCCCCGAGCGCGGCTCCTTGAACGCCGCGCTATCGAGCATGATCGTCACCGGCCCATCGTTGTGCAGCATCACGTCCATGTGCGCGCCGAACACGCCCTGCTCCACCGCCAGCCCGCGCGCGCGCAGCTCGGCGGCGAACGCCTCGACTAGCGGCGCGGCCACGTCGGGCAGGGCCGCGTCGGTGAAGCTGGGCCGCCGGCCGCGCCGCGTGTCGGCGTAGAGGGTAAACTGCGACACAACCAGCGCCGCGCCGCCTATGTCGAGCGCCGAGCGGTTGAAGCGCCCGGCATCGTCGGCGAAGATCCGCAAATTGGCAATCTTCTCGGCCAGCAGCACCGCTTCGGCGCGGGTATCGCCCTGGCCAACGCCAAGAAGAATCAGCAACCCACGCGCAATCTGCCCCACGACCACGCCATCGACGGTGACCGAAGCCGCGCTAACGCGCTGTACCACTGCTCGCATGCCATACCTTTTGATCGGACAGACGAATAGGATTAGAAGTTACGCACTTGCGTGATTCAGCTTCCTCACGGTACGAGATCGCGCCTGGGCAGCGCGGTTTTTCCGCACGGAGCACGGCAAAATCGCACACGATACGGAGCATAGTACCGCTTTTCCGGAGGCTGAAGGCGCCAGCTGCGTAAGCCCTAAGGATATTATAGATCGGCAGCGGAGAGATACCAATGAACAACGAGCAGCGCACGCTGATATTACAACGCCTTGCTGCCGCCTTGGCGCGCCGCCGGCTCGTGGCGCCCGCGCGGATCGCGCTCGACGTCATCGCCCCACTCGGCTTTCTGGCCGGGCAGGCGGCGCAGTTCGTACACCCGCTGGTGCCGGCCGGGCGCTGGCACGACTACGTAGCAGCGCTCAGCGACGAGCAAGGCTGGAGCACGCTCCAGAGCCTGGTAGAGCAGTGCGACTGTTGACAAACGATCTCTTTTGGTTTAGACTTCAAGCCATGACTGGCCCGCCGCTGTAAAGAATTGTAGCGGAGTTCGACGGTGATTGTGCCACAACAAACAGTGCTCTTGCTGATCATCGTACTGCTTGTCATTATTCTCACCCTGCTGAATCACGCGCGCGCCATTGCCGGAAAGCGGCCAATCAGCCGCCGGCCACTGAAGGCGCTCGACCCGATCAGCCAGGCGCTGGCGCGCGGGGCTGAAACCGGCCGGGCCATTCATCTTTCGCCGGGCAGCGGCGCGATTGGCGCACGCGCCAGCACGCTCGAAACGACGGCTGGGCTGCTGGCGGCCGAGCGCGTCGCGAGCGAGGCCGCGCGGAATGGCGCCCCGCTGCTCACCAGCAGCGGCGACGCCGTGGCACACCTGGCGCTACGCGGCGCGCTACGCCAGGCGTATCAGCGCGCCGGCCTCGGACAGGATTACGACCCTGCCAGCGTCCAGCTGTTGGCGCACCAGGATCCAATGGCCTACGCATCGGGCGTGGCGACGCTCTACGGCCGCCAGAAGCTCGAGGCTAGCCAGATGATCGGCAGCTTTGGCCAGGAAATTTTGCTGGCGACCGAGAGCGGCGCCCAGCAGGGCGCGCCACAGGTGAGCGGCGCCACCACCACCACCGGGCTGCCGCTGATGTATCTCAGCAGCGAGGCAACGCTGATCGGCGAAGAGATCTACGCCGCCGAGGCGTACCTGGCACACGCGGCCGCGCCCCAGGCGCGTCTGCTGACGATCGATACCCTGCGCACGGTGATTATTGTGGCGATAGTGGTGCTGGCACTGCTGGCGGCAAGCGGCCTGCCGATCTCGTTGTAGCCCGCGCTGCTCGGTGAGGCGAACGTGTCGTTTCTACGCGACCTTAAGCGATTCATACCCACGATTATCGCCGGCGCCGCCGGCTTAATCGTCTTGATCGACTTCGCCGGCGCCACGCCGACGATCGACGTGGTGGCGCGGCTGCTGATCGAGTGGGCCGCGCTGCTGGCCGTACTGGCGCTGATCGTCGGCCTGCTGAGCGTGGTGGGCGGGCACCTGCGCCGCGTGCTGCGCCGCCAGGCCGACTGGGGCTACAGCCTGGTGCTGCTGCTGGCGATGCTGCTGGTGATCATCAACGGCACGATCATTGGGCCGACGACGGGAGGCTACACGCTGTTCCCGAGCAGCCTGGTCGAGCAGCCGATCCGCGATGTGTTCCACGCCGTGTACGAGCCGCTTGGGGCGGCGTTCCTGGCGCTGCTGGCGTTTTTCAGCCTGAGCGCTGCGCTGCGCGCGCTGCGCCGCCGCACCGCCGACGCGCTGGTGATTGTGATCATCGCCGCGCTGGTGCTGGCGCTGAACGCGCTACCACAGCTGCAGCAGCTCCCAGTGCTGGGCGAGAGCGTGCGCTGGGTTTCTGATTATGTCGCGCTGGCGGGCGCGCGCGGCCTACTGATTGGCGCCGCGCTTGGCGCAGTTGTAGCGGGCGTGCGGGTGCTCCTGGGCTTCGACCAGCCGTATCTTGACCGCTAAGGGAGCGCGTTGGTGAGCAGCGATCGACCAGACGACAACAAGAGCCTGCCGCCCTGGCTGCGCGATGTGCCGCTGCCGCCCGAGCCGCGCAGCCCGCAACCAGCGAATACACCGCGCGCGCCGAAGCCGGATGCCGCGCAGCCCGCGCTGCCCGAGTGGCTGCGCGACCTGAGCGACGACGCGCCGGCCCAACCTGCCCCGCCGCAGCCCGCGCTGCCCGAATGGCTGCGCGAAGCCGCGCCAGCCGATGCTGCCGCGCCTTTGCCCGAGTGGCTGCGCGATATTGCCAAGCCCGAGGCACCCGCTACGCCACCCGCCGATGCCGCGCTGCCCGAGTGGCTGCGCGACACCGAGGCCGCCACGCCAGCTGCCGAGTCGGGCCAGATGCCTGGCTGGCTGGGCGCAGACGAAACTGCCGCCCCCGCCGATCTGCCCGAGCCGGAGGTGCCCGACTGGCTGCGCAGCCTTTCCGATGGTATATCCATCGAGACCCCTGCCGCTGCGCCCGAGCCGCCTGCTGCACCGGAACCGCCCGCTTCGCGCGAACAGCCTGCGGCCCTACCGAGCTGGCTGAGCGAAGCTGCGCCCGAGTCGCCTGCTGCACCGGAACCGCCCGCCACCTCCGAACAGCCTGCCGCATTACCGAGCTGGTTAAGTGAAGCTTCGCCTGAGCCGCCTGCCGCGCCCGTGCCGCCTGAGCCTGAGCAACCAGCCCTACCAAGCTGGCTGAGCGAAGCTGCACCCGAGCCGCCTGCCGCGACCGTGCCTGAGCAACCAGCCCTGCCAAGCTGGCTGAGCGAAGCTGCACCCGAGCCGCCTGCCGCGACCGAGCCGCCCGCGCCCGAACAGCCTGCCGCACCGCTGGACGCACTCGGTCTGCCCAGCTGGCTGAGCGATGGGCCAAGTGAAACCGACGACAACGCCACGCTGGCGCCGTTCTCATTCGATGAGTTGGAAACCGCCGACGAGCAGACCAAGCCAGCCGCCCCACCGTCGTGGCTTGCGCGCGACATCGACACATCGGCGGAAAATACCCCGGCGTGGCTGAGTGCGCCGCCGAGGCCCGCCGACGACACGGCCGACGTGCCTCTATGGCTCCAAGAGCGCGCGGACGACGCGACGCCACCAGGCGCCCAGCTTGGCCAACCACCCGCTGCCGAAACACCGCCACTCGCCGCATCGCCTAGCGGCGACACAGCGTTGCCCGGCTGGCTGAGCGCAAGCCCGCCGCCATCGGACGAGCTGCCCGAGTGGCTGCGCGATACTGAAGCGCCAAATATGCCGACGCTGCCGCCGACGCCAGCTCCAGTGCCGCCGCTCGCTCCACCGGTAACACCAGCCGCCGACGAACTGCCTGAATGGCTGCGCGACACGCCCAACGCCGGCAGCGCGCCCGCCGCCGAGACGCCAGCGTGGCTGCTCGATACGGCCGCGCCGGCCGAGCCTACGCCGCCAGCTGAAGATACTGACGACATCCCGATGTGGCTGCGCGATATCAACACGGCAGCTCCCGCTGAGCCAGACACCGCGCCTGCACTGCTCCAGCCGGCCATGCCTGACGACAGCGTGCCAGCGTGGCTGCGCCCGGCCGAGGCCAAGCCAAACGAGGCCGACGAGCTACCGCCCTGGCAGCGCGATGAGACAGGCGCGCCGCTTCCTACCGCAGGCACCCCTGGCGATTCCAACCTGCCAAACTGGCTGCGCGGCGCGACGATCGCGCCAGGTGCCGATACCACGCCGGCAAGCCCCGCGCCAGGCACCCAGCCCGCCGCGCCGGCACCCGCAGCAGATGAGCTAGTGGGAGGCGTCGAGCTGCCGGCCTGGCTGCGCCCGGCCGAGACCGAGCCGGCCAAAGATGAGATCACCGCAACCGACGCGCGCGCGCTCGACTGGCTGACGCGACTTGGCGCGCATGATGAAGAAGAGCTCGAGGCGGCCGGCGCCGCGGCAAGCTTCAAGCTGGCCCCGCCGGCGCTGCCAACCCGAAGCCCGGCGCAGATCGAAGCGCTGGCCTTGCTCGAGCAGCTGGCGGCTACGCCGTTTCCTACGCCAGTGCCGGCCGCCGAGCCCGCCGCGCCACGGTTCTGGCAGCGCTTCGGGATCGAACGGCTGCTGTACCTGAGCCTGTTCCTCGCGCTACTCGCCGCGCTGCTGCTGGCGCCGCCCGGCCTACTCGGCACCGACGTGCCGGTAAGCGCACCCGGCGCGGCCGACCTGTTCAAGCAGATCGACGCGCTCGGCCCGAACGATATCGTGCTGGTGGGCTACGAGTGGGATGTGCGCCGCGGCGGTGAGCTGCGGCCGCTCGAGCAGGCCGTGCTTGGCCACCTGATCGACCATCATGTCAAGCTGGTGCTGATCAGCACCGACTCGCAGGGCTCGCTGCTGCTGTTCGATCTGCGCGACCGCCTGGAGGCGGCCGGCTACCAGCCGCGCGGCGAAGATTACCTGTTGCTGGGCTACAAGCCTGGCGCCGAGCTGGCGCTGCGCTCGCTGGCGCAGGATTTCCCGGCCGCGCTGCGCTCGGATTTTCAGGGCAACGACGCCACGGGCAGCCTGCTCGCCACTACGCCCGACCGGCAGCTGCGCCTGAAGACACTGGGCGATTTCTCGATGGTGCTGGTGCTCGGCGACGACCCGGCCGATGTGCAAAGCTGGATGGAGCAGGCGCACCCGAGCGCGCTACGCGCCAATGGCGGCTACGTGCCGTTCGCTTTTGTGCTGCCGGCCGAAACCGCGCCGATCGTGCAGCCGTACCTGAGCCAGCCGAATGTACTGCACCTCGCCGGCACGCAGGGCGCGCTGGCGTACCAGCAGCTGCGCGGCGCCAGCGGCCAGCCGGCGGCGCAGATCGCCGTCGCGGCCAGCCAGCAGCGCCTCGGCCAGCTACTCTACGTGGCGCTGCTGCTGATCGGCATGGCCGCCGTGGGCATCTACAGCGCGGTAACGCGCGGGAGGAACCGATCGTGACGCCAGCGATCATCAATACCGTCGCGATCGTGCTGACGCTCATGGTGCTGAGCCGGATCGCCGGCGATAACCCGCTGTTCCGGATCGCCCAGTATCTGTTCGTCGGAGTATCGCTGGGCCTGGCATTCGTGGTGGCATACCACCAGGTGCTGGTACCTGCGGTTCGCGGGCTCGGCAACGGCCAGAGCCAGGCGACGATCTACGGCATCCCGCTGGCGCTTGGCCTGCTGCTGCTGCCGCGCATCAGCCGGCGCCAGGAATTCTCGTGGCTGGCGAACATCCCGCTGGCGCTGGTGTTTGGCGTCGGCGCGGCCCTCGCGGTCGGCGGCGCGATCATTGGAACGCTGCTCCCGCAGATCTTCGACACCGCCAACCGGCCGATCTCGAACGACCCCGCGCAGCTCGCCGGGGTGGTGGTGCTGGCACTCGGCACCGTGATCACACTGGCGGCCTTCTACTACACCAGCCCGCAAGAGGGCGCGCGCGCCCGAACCATGGCGCTGATCACCGCGCTGGGGCACTGGCTGCTGATGATCGCGTTCGGCTTTTTCTTCGCCAGCGCAGTGCAAAGCTACCTGAGCGCGCTGATCGAGCGGCTCGTTTTTGTGCTGCGCTACTTCGGCCTAATCGGATGAACCGGCGCGCTGCGGCGCGCGAATTGCACGACAACTATGCCACACAAACCCGGCGCTCTGCTGGTTGCCGAAATTGGCAACGTCACAACCCGCGTTACGCTTGTCGATCTCGTCGACGGCGAGATGCGGCTGATCGGCCAGGCCAGCGTGCCAAGCACCACCGAGCCGCCGTTCGAGAACGCGGTGATTGGCATCCTCGAGGCCGCCAGCCAGCTGAGCGAAACGACCGGCCGCCAGCTGATGCACGACGGCAGCCTGCTGATGCCGCAGACCAACGAGCGCGACGGCGTGAACTCGGTGGTAGCGCTCACCAGCGCCAGCCCGCCCATGAGCGTGGTCGTCGCCGCGGTGGCGAGCGAGATGTCGGCGCGCAGCGCAACCCGCGCCAGCCGGCCGACCTACACCACGCTGCTCCAGACGATCACGCTCGACGACGCGGCTGGCGCCTCGCCTGACGGCGATCACTCGTGGATCGAGCGGCAGGTGCAAACGCTCATGGGCCTGCGCCCCGATGTCGTGATCATCGCCGGCGGGCTCGAGGACGGCGCGCAAGACGCGCTGGTGCGCCTGGCGCATATCGTCGGGCTGACGGCGCTGACCACGCGCGTGGACTCCGATGGCCAGCCGCGCCAGGATATCAACAAGCGCCGGGTGATTTTCGCCGGCAACAGCTACGCCCGCGAGCGAGTGATCGAGGCGCTCTCGAGCCGCGCCGACCTGCAGTTGGTGGACAATGTGCGGCCCACGCTCGACGCCGAGCAGCTGACGCCGATGCGCCAGATGCTCACCAAGCTGTATAACGAGGCGCTGCTGCCGCTGGTGCCGGGCGCGCCAGCGCTGCGGCGCATCAGCAGCGCTCCGTTGGCCTCGGCCAGCGACGCTGCCGGGCTCATGACGCGCTTTGTGGCCGAGCACTACCACCGCGCCACGCTGGCGATCGACTGCGGCTCGGCCAACACGGCGCTCTACCTGGCCGAGGCCGGGCGGTATACGCCGATGGTGTTTGGCGCGATCGGCAGCGGCTACGGCCTCGGCGGGCTGCTGGCCGAGCGCGGCGCGGCGGCGATCGCCCGCTGGCTGCCGTTCGCGATCAGCGAGCGCGAGCTGACCCACTGGCTGCTGAACAAGATGCTGCGCCCGCAGACCATCCCGGCCTCGCGCGACGACGTGCTGATTGAGCAGGCAGTGGCGCGCGAGGCGCTGGCGCTGGCGCTGGCCGAGCTCCAGGGCGAGCGCACCGCCACCTACGATTACGTAGTGGCCGGCGGTGGCGTGCTGGCAAACGCCCCCCACCCCGGCCTGGCCGCGCTGACGATCCTCGACGCGCTGCAGCCCAGCGCCGACGAAAGCGTGCTGGCGATCGAGCTGCACCTCGATACGCTCGGGCTGCTGGCGGCGTGTGGCGCGCTGGCAGCCAGCAACCCCGACGCGGCGCTTACGCTGTTCGAGCGCGACCTGCTGCGCAACACGCCGCTGGCGACGTGCGTTGTGGCGCTGGGCAGCGGCCGCCTGGGCGAGCCGGCCGTCGAGGCCGAGCTACGCGAGGTTGGTGGCGCCGTCCAGCGCGTGACGGTGGCGCACGGCCAGATTGGCCGGCTGGCGCTGGCGCCCAACCGCAAAGCCCAGCTGATGCTGCGGCCGATCGGCAATGTGCGGATCGGGCGGAACGCGCCGGGCGAAGAGGTGGCTTCCGATGTGGCCGCGATCAGTGGCAGCGCGCTTGGCGTGGTGATCGACGCGCGCGGACGGCCGCTGCGCCTGCCCGACGAGCCAGCCGGCCGCCAGAAGCTGCTCTGGGAGTGGCTGGTGGCCGTCGGCGCCGAGCAAGGGCCGCTGCCTTACCCGATCGCCGAGGTGATCGCCGACGCGCCAGTGAGCATCTCGCCGGCCACCCCGACGATCGCGTTTGCCGACGCAAGCGCCTCGGCGCCCGGCGCTGCCAACGGCGCGCCCGAGGCGCCCGCCACGCTCGAGCGCGACCTGGCCAAGCTGCGCCAATCGATCGAAGAGCCCAAAAAAGGCGGCTTCTTGCGGCGCAAGCGCTAGCAAGGCATGTGCAACGTCCTTCGCCCTCACACCCTCGCCCCCGCTCCCAAGCGCGGGAGAAAGACGAAGAGGGCGAGGGCCATGCAGTTGCGGCCCCCCCCTGCCCGTGCTATAATGCAGCCGCGACGCCAGCAATGCCGGATTGTGTAATGGTAGCACTACGGACTTTGGATCCGTCTGTCCAGGTTCGAATCCTGGTCCGGCAGCCAGGCTTTTCTTGAGGACATGCCGCGACAGCACAATCGATGGATAGCACAGTGCCTCGGCTGGTGGCGCCAGGGGCCATCTCGCACAGTGAAGAATTTGTTCTTCGCTGTTTTTTTTGACTATGAAAGCGCCTGATCTTGGGATCGTAGTGATTGCGGCGGGCAAAGGCACGCGCATGCGCTCGGCGCTGCCCAAGGAGCTGCACCCGCTGTGCGGGCGGCCGATGCTGGGGCACGTGCTGGCGCTTGCCGACGCGCTCGAGGCCGCCTACACCGTGGTGGTGCTGTCGGACGAAAAGCTCGGCCCGGCGCGCGCGCAGTTCGGCCCGCGCTATGCCTACGCCGTACAGCACGAGCAGCTTGGCACTGGCCACGCGGTGCTGCAGGCGCGCCCGGCGCTGCCGCGCCCCGCCGACGACGTGCTGGTGCTGTATGGCGACACGCCGCTGCTGCGCCCGTCTACGGCGCGCGCGGCCGTCGAGCTGCGGCGCCGGAGCGGCGCGCTGGTGGGCATCCTCAGCATGTATGTCGCGCCGCCATCGGGCTATGGCCGGATCGTGCGCGACGCCAGCGGCCAGGTGGTGGCGATCGTCGAGGAGCGCAACGCTACGCCCGAGCAGTTCGCAATCAGCGAGTGCAACAGCGGCGTGATGTGCTTCGATGCCGAATGGCTGTGGCCCGCGCTCGACCGGATCGCGCCAAACCCGCTGAAGGGCGAGTATTACCTGACCGACCTGGCCGAAATGGCCGTGGCCGAGCGCGGCACCGGCGCAGCAGTGGCGCTGCCGGCGGCCGACCCAGCCGAGGCCCAAGGCATCAACGACCAAGCCCAGCTGGCGCAGGCTGGCGCGGTGCTGCGCCAGCGCATCCTGAACGACCTGATGCTCGCAGGCGTCACGGTCATCGACCCTGCGGCCACCTACGTCGATGTAGGCGTGAGCGTCGGGCGCGGCACAACCTTGTGGCCGGGCACGCTGCTGCGAGGCAGCACCAGCGTAGGCGCCGGCTGCGAGATCGGCCCCTATGCCACGATCGTCGACTCGGAGATTGGCGACGGCGCCCGTGTGCGGCACGCGCTGATCGAGCGCGCCACTGTAGCCGCAGGGGCCGAGGTTGGCCCATTTGTGCATCTCACCGATAGCTGACCCGCCAGGCGTAGGGCATGGCGCGCTTTGACCTCACCATACACTACGCATGACGCAACACGGAGCATATGGAAGGGCGACTGCAAATTTTCAGCGGTAACGCGAACCGCCAGCTGGCCAGCGAGATCGCCGGCCACCTGAACATCAACCTTGGCCGCGCGACGGTCGGCCGTTTCAAAAACGGCGAGTCGCGCGTGAAGCTCGAAGAGAACGTGCGCGGCTCCGACGTGTTCGTGATCCAGCCAACCTGCACGCCGGTGAACGAGCACCTCATGGAGCTGCTGCTGCTGATCGACGCGCTGCGCCGCGCCTCGGCCGCGCGCGTGACGGCGGTGATACCCTACTACGGCTACGCCAAGCAGGAGAAGAAAACCACCGGGCGCGAGCCGATCTCGGCCAAGCTGGTGGGCAACCTCATCCGCACTGCCGGCGCCAACCGCGTGCTGACGATGGATCTGCACGCGCCGGCGATCGAGGGCTTTTTCGATATCCCGGTGGATCACCTGCAGGCCGGCCCGCTGCTGGCCGAGTACGTGCGCGAGCTAAACCTACCGAAGCTGGTGGTGGTCTCGCCCGACGCCGGTGGCGTAGGCCGCGCCAATAGCTTTCGCGAGCGCGTGGGCGCCGGGCTGGCGATCATCGCCAAGCAGCGCCCGCAGCCCGACGTGGCCGAGGTGCTCGAGATGGTCGGCGATGTCGAGGGCCGCACCGCCGTGATCGTCGACGATATGATCTCGACCGGCGGCACGCTGGCCGAGGCCGCGCGGGCGCTGCGCGAGCGCGGCGCGGTGGCGGTGCACGCCTGCGCCACCCACGGCATCTTCGCCGGCGACGCGATCGGCATTATTGCGAAATCGATGCTGGTGGAGACGGTGGTGACCAACACCATCCCCCTGCCCGCAGACTGCGACCACGCGCGCATTCGC
>CALLYN010000319.1 GCA_937858455.1 uncultured Kouleothrix sp. | reverse complement strand
AGCGCCCCGGCGCTCCGCGCATCGAGGCCGGCGGCCTGCAGCTCGGCCGGAGTCGCGTGCCAGGCCGCCTCGAGCGAGCCACAGCGCTCGATCAGCCGATCGAGGCGGGCCGGGCCAATGCCATTCACCAAGTTGAAGCCCAGGTAGAAGCGCGTGTTGTCCATCGTGTGCCGCCGACTCCAAGTTCCAGAATGCATAGAGGGGCAGCAGATACACCGCCCCCCTTGCAGGCCGCAGTTTGGTAACAGTATAGCCAGCACACATTACCAGCGTGCGTCGTATGCCTACGCGCCGAGCGCCTGGAACATATGGCAGTTGAAGCGCACGGCTTCGTCGAGATCAGCCAGGCGAATATGCTCGTCGGGCGCGTGCATACCGTTCGCCCAGTACACCGGGTTGC
The DNA here is from genome assembly GCA_937858455.1 of uncultured Kouleothrix sp. GTDB lineage: Bacteria > Chloroflexota > Chloroflexia > Chloroflexales > Roseiflexaceae > Kouleothrix. The sequence goes on along the minus strand of CALLYN010000319.1, from coordinate 3,681 downwards.
CGGGCGCGCACAGGCCGGGCAAGCCCACAAAGCGGCGCAGCGCGCTCAGCAATGGCAGCGTGCCGCCGATCAGCGGCGTGATAACCGGCGGCTGGCCGTTGTAGCCGGCGGCGATGGTGGCGATGCGGCGCACGAACGGGTCGTCGATCGGCGTGACGACCGCCTCGCACGCGCCAAACGTGCTGATCGCGATATCGGCGTAGCCCTGCGCATCGAGGTGCGCGCGCAGCGCGGCCAAGATCGCGTCGGGGTCTTGATCGGGCACGAGGCGGAAGTCGATCTTCGCCATTGCACGGGCAGGCAGCACCGTCTTCGAGCCCTCGCCGGTATAGCCGCTGCCCAGGCCGGCAATGTTGCAGGTAGGGCTGAATGCCTGGCGCTCGCGCAGCGCCTGGCCGCTGAGGGCGTCGACAAACTGGCCGACGCCATAGGTTTCGCGCAGCTGCTCGGTGGTGTCGGGCTGATCGGCCAGCGCGGCCAGCGCGGCGGCCGAGGGCGGGCGCACGGCATCGTAGAAGCCCGGGATCAGCACGCGCCCCTCTGGCGAGCGCAGCGTGGCCAGCGCCTGCACCAGCCGCCAGGCCGCGCTCGGCAGAATAGGCGCATTGCCCGAGTGCGCGTCGCCGCTCAGGCAGGCCACGTCGAGCTGCACATATAGCAGGCCCTTGGTGCCAAGCAGCAGCTCGGGCTGGCCATTCGCGGCAAAGCCCGAACCTTCCCACAGGCAGCCGTCGGCCTTGAGCAGCTCGGCGTACGGCTCGGCGATCGCCGCGAAGTGCGGGCTGCCGATCTCTTCCTCGCCCTCGATGATCCACTTGATGCCGATCGGCAGCTCGCCGTAGGCTACGCGCAGCGCGCGAATGGCCGCCAGGCGCGCGGCGATCTCGCCCTTGTTGTCGGACGAGCCGCGCGCGAACAGCTTGCCGTCGCGCACGGTTGGCTCGAACGCCGGCGAGTGCCACAGCTCGAGCGGCTCGGCCGGCTGCACGTCGTAGTGGTTGTAGAGCAGCAGCGTATACGGGCTGCGGCCTTTCAGCTCGGCGAAGATCGCCGGCGGCGCGCCATCGGCCAGCAGCCGCCGGGTGGCGAAGCCAGCCTCGCCGAGAAGGCCCTCGACAAGCGCGGCCATAGCGTCGATACCCACGCCCTGCGCGGCGATGCTGGGCTGGCGGCACAGCCGCTCGAGCAGCGCCTGAGCCTCGCCGGCATTGGCGGCGAGATACTGTTCGATTGCCTGATCCATGGCTTCCTCTTTCTGAAAACGGCTCCTCGGAACGACAGGTATTGTACACACGAATCGCCCGGCGAGCGACGCCGATCGAGCGTTTTGGCGCGAGCCATGGCAAATGCCCACGATGTAACGTTCGGGGCATGGCGCGCATCAAATAGGTGGGGCTCACTCCGACTCATAGCATCAACGCAGACAATGCCGTCTGCCACGTCCAGAGGAGGAACATCATGGCACGCAAACGAATCGTCGTCGTTGGCACCAGCTTTGCCGGCTACACCGGCGCGCTCGAGCTGCGCGAGCTCCTTGGCGACGCCCACGACATCACCGTCGTCGCCAACACCCACGATTTTGTCTTTATCCCCTCGCTGATCTGGTACCCATTCGGCCTACGCAGCAAGCAAGACATTAGCTTTGACGTGCGGCCGGTCTACGCCGAGCACCAGATCAACTTCGTCGAGGCCGGCGTCACCGGCTTCGATCTCGACCAGCGGCTGGTGAAGAGCACCAGCGGGGATCTGCCGTACGACTACCTGCTGATCGCAACGGGGCCGAAGGTCGATTTCGCGAGCGTACCGGGCCTCGGGCCGCGCCAGAACTCGTGGTCGATCTGCAATGTCGAGCATGCCGAGGAGACGCGCCACGCCTGGGAGCAGTTTTTGCAGAACCCCGGGCCAATCGTGATCGGCGCATCGCAGGGCGCGGCGTGCTTCGGCGCGGCGTACGAGTTTATCTTCAACGTGCGCTACCAGCTGAAAAAGCACCACCTGCTCGACAAAGCGCCGCTCACATTCGTCACGGCCGAGCCATTTCTGGGGCACTTCGGCATTGGCGGGTTTGGCAACGCCAAGGCGATGTCGGAGATGTTCTTCAATATGCAGCACATCAGCTGGCGAACCAGCGCGGTGGTGCAGGAGGTGCGGCCCGACAGCGTGGCGCTGGCCAGCGGCGAGGTGCTACCATCAGCCTTCACCATGATCATCCCGCGCTTCCTCGGCATCGACGCAATCCGCAACACGCCCGGCCTGGGCAACGCCAACGGCTTTATCGAGACCGACGACGGCTACCGCCATACACAGCGCCCCGAGATCTACGCCGCCGGCGTGGCGGTGTTTGTGCCGCCTGCGGGCGAGACCGAGGTGCCCTGCGGCGTACCAAAGACCGGCTACCCCTCGGAGGTGATGGCCAAGACTGCGGCGGCCAATATCGCGGCCGACATCAACGGCGGCGAGCGCAAGACCATGCCGTTCTCGATGATCCACGCGTACTGTATCATGGACACCGGCAACATGGGCATGCTGATCCTCGGCGACCATATGGTCGGCGCGCGGCATCTCGAGTTCATTATTCCTGGGCCGCAGGCGCACTGGGCCAAGCTGGCGTTCGAGAAATACTTTATGTACACCCGCAAGCACGGGCATATTTAATCGCAGCTGCAAGCGGGCATCTGAAGAGCAGTGAGCGCGAGGAGCGGCGCTCCTCGCGCACTTCCTTCTGGGCGGCGCCATGTTTACGGCCGCGCCAGCCAGAAAAGGCATGAAAGGCACACCAGTGGCACAGATTGAGCTTACCTGGGTTGAGAAGCAGCGCTTTCTTGGAGTCGACAGCGCCGGGCACAGCGTGGTGCTCTCGCCGCCCACCGACGTCGGCGTGAAGCCATCGGAGACGCTGCTGATCGCATTAGCAGCCTGCGCGGCGCACGATGTCGTCGAGATCCTGCATAAGCAGCGCGCCGGCCTCAAGCAGCTGAAGGTGGTGGTGTCGGGCGAGCAGGCGGCCGATCCGCCATGGCCATACCGGCGCATCCACCTGCTATTCCAGGCCACTGCGGCGAGTAGCCTCGAGCGGATCGAGCGGGCGATCGACCTGTCGCTGAACAAGTACTGCTCGGTACGCGCGTCGCTCTCGCCCGATGTAGTGGTAACCTTCGCCGCCGAGCTGCTGAGCGACGCGCCGGCCGAGCAGTAGCGCGGCAGCTACACGCACCTACGGCGCGAGGTGCTGGGCGCGCAGGCGTGCGAATTCGGCGATAAACTCACGCTCGAGGGCGTGGCGCGCGGCGGGCGGCAGCAGCGCGGCGTGGAGGCCATTCAGCGCCAGCCGATCGAGCGCCGCCGCACCCATGCCGAATGTCTCAGCTGCAGCCTGATACTCGCCGGTGAGCGTAGTATTGAACATCGGCGGATCGTCGGAGTTGAGCGTCACATACAGCCCGGCGTCGAGCAGGCGCGGCAGCGGGTGCTCGGCCATGCTCGGCGCGACGCCCAGGCAAACGTTGCTCGAAGGGCAGACCTCCAGCGGGATCTGGCGGTCGCGCAGCTCGGCCACGAGCGCCGGATCTTCGAGGCAGCGCACGCCATGGCCTATGCGCACGGCGCCAAGCGCGCGCAGCGCGCCCCACACGCTGGCTGGCCCCTCCGTCTCGCCGGCGTGCGGCACGCTCGGCAGGCCGG
>CALLYN010000318.1 GCA_937858455.1 uncultured Kouleothrix sp. | reverse complement strand
CCCGCCGCACCTGCGCCTGCGCCAGCTGCACCTGCGCCCAAGGCCGCCGCGCCCGAGCTTCCGGCGGCGGTGGTTGCGCCGGTGCCGGCCCGCCCGAACGCCGAGAGCGTGATTGGCCCCGACGACTTTTTCGACGGCCACTACCGCTCGGAGCGCGGCGTACGCATCCAGGGCGCAGCGCGCGGCGCGATCGAGTCGCGCCAGTATATCCTGGTCGAGGCCGGCGCGCAGGTTGAGGCCGAGCTGGTAGCCGAGGCGATCACGATCGCGGGCACGTTTACCGGCAAGATCGCCTGCCGCGGCCGGCTCGAGATCGCCTCCACCGGCACTGTGCAGGGCGCGGTCGAGACGGTGGCGCTGGTGGTATACGAGGGCGGCTCGCTTGACGGCGAGCTACATATGGTGCGGCCGGCGGCCTGATCCGGGCGCCTTGCAGTATCGTAATCTACGGGCAACGGGGGTGGCGAAGCCGCCCCCGTTTTCTATTTGCAGCGCAGAGCCACTTAATGCTACAATACTCGGACCCGTAAGTTAGAGCCTGCCTGAAAAGGGGAGTGCGAGGGGCGATGCCCCTCGCGCATCCTTCTCTAGCGGGTCGCGGCCACGAATGTGGCCGCGACCCGCTAGAAATACCGACGTTTGGAGAGGCGAAGCTCTTCCAAACCACGCTTTTCAAACAGCTAGCTATTGCCGATTCTGCCATGTGTGCTGAGAACGATTGGCGACGAGCGGCGCCCGCGCGCCAGTGAGCGACGCACTGCTTGAAGTTCGCGATGTCGCCAAGGCCTACGATGGCACGCCGGCCCTGCGCGGCGTGAGCTTGCGCGCCACACAGGGCGCGATCGTTTGCCTGCTCGGCCCCTCGGGGTGCGGCAAGACAACCCTGCTGCGGCTGGTCGCGGGGATCGAGCGCGCCGACAGCGGCTCGATCCGCTTCGAAGGCCGCGCGATCGACGATCTGCCGCCGCACCGGCGCGGCTTCGGCTTGATGTTTCAAGATTACGCGCTGTTTCCGCACCGCGATGTGGCCGGCAATGTGGCATTTGGCCTGCGCATGCAGGGCCTGCCGCGCCAGTGCGTGGCCGAGCGCGTTGCGGCAATGCTGGATCTGGTGGGCCTGGCGGGCTACGAGCGCCGGCGGGTGTTCGAGCTGTCGGGCGGCGAGCGCCAGCGTGTGGCGCTGGCGCGCAGCCTGGCGCCCAGCCCGCGCCTGCTGATGCTCGACGAGCCGCTGGGCGCGCTTGATCGCACGCTGCGCGAGCGCCTGCTCGACGAGCTGCGCACTATTCTCAGGCGCGTGGGCGTCACCAGCCTGTACGTGACGCACGACCAGGCCGAAGCGTTCGCGCTGGCCGACTGGCTGGTGCTGCTGCGCGACGGCCGGATTGCGCAGCAGGGCTCGCCCGAGCAGGTGTACCACTGGCCGAGTAGCCCGTTCGTGGCGCGCTTCCTGGGCCACGCCAACCTCGTGGAGGGCCGCGTAGCCGGCGTGGAAGATACGACCGCCGTGGTCGATACCGCGCTTGGCCGCTTTACTGGCGTGGCGAGCTTGCCGGGCGTGGCGCGCGGATCGGCGGTGGTGCTGGTGCTGCGCCCCGAGGCTGCCGCACTTCTGCCAGCGGCCTCGCCGGCCGGGCCGAACCGCATCGCCGGTACGCTGGCCGAGCGCTCGTTTCGCGGCAGCTACACCCAGCTTACGCTTCGGCCGGCGGCAGGCCCGCCGCTGGTGTTCGAGCTTGGCGGCGCCGAGCTGCCACCCGCTGGGGCGGCGGTGACGCTCGAGCTGCGGCCTGGCGCAATCAGCATGATACCAACCTCCGAAAATACGTAGTTTATACGATGCGCACGCGGAATATTACGTATATAATGCCGCCAAGCAACCACACATCGAACAGCATATCTGCTGGTGGGCCGTTGGTATCGGGGCGGCTTGTATGCGCATAAAGCCCGACTTCGAGCGTGCTCGCCAGTATGCAATTCAACGGCTGGCGTCCGAGCTGGCGCCGGCGCTGGTATACCACTCGATCGCGCATACCTGCGACGAAGTGGTGCCGGCGGCCGAGCGGCTGGCCGGCCTGGCGGGGGTGCGCGGCGATGAACTATTGCTGCTGCGCACGGCGGCCTACTACCACGATCTTGGCTTTATCACACACTATGCCGGCCACGAGGCCGCCAGCGCAGCGATCGCCACAGCAGTGCTGCCGGAGTTTGGCTACCAGCCACGCCAGATCAGCCGCATCCACGGGATGATCATGGCCACCAAGCTGCCGCAATCGCCGCATACGCTGCTGGAGCGCCTGCTGGCCGACGCTGACCTGGACGTGCTGGGGCACCCGAATTTCTTGGCGCGGAACCAGGCGCTGCGCGCCGAGCTGGCGAGCTACGGCGGCGCGATGACCGACGAGGGCTGGTATTCAAACCAGATCAAGTTCATCGCAAACCACCACTACTGGACGCCCGAAGCCGCCCACGAGCGCGATGCGGGCAAGCTCGCCAGTATGGCGCTCCTCGGCGATCTGCTGGCGCGCAGCCGGCGCGACCGATACGATTAGGCGCGTTGTGTTGCAGGAATAGGCCGGGTTCTATCGGCGCGAGGCGGGCAGCGCTGCACCGATCCTCTTGTTGGCCGCACTACGCCCGAACGGCGATGCTGATTACGGCGGGCTTGATGTTCTTCTGGCCTCGCGCCAGGCAGGCGGCCAAGTATACCTTGTCGGAACCGATAGTCTCACCAGTAGCACGACCAAAGGCCGGTCGGGCTGCTGGTATATGCGTATCTAGCCTACGTACACGCATAGTTCTATGGCCCGTCGTTCGCGCTGGAAGCGCAAGCGATGTGCGGCCTACGATAATCCTGTTCGAAACCAAACAGTGGCGCGTGGAGGGGGGGCGCGTACGAAGAAGGGGGAAAAGATGGCCCGGTACGCAGCACAGGCGGCTGGGAAGGCGTCGTAGGGCGGTGGAGCGGCTTTGTTTCGGTTCATCTCGCAGGTATCGAAAGGACTACTCGATGCGTGTACGTTTGCTTGGCTTACCAGCCGCGGTGCTGGTGGCGCTGCTGCCAATCCTTGTATCAGGAGCGCTGCTTGGGCCAACCCTAGTGAAGGCGCAAAAAGTTCAGCAGGGGCGCCACCCGGCGCAGTTTGCGCGAACGCTGCCACGTAGCCCGAGCCGCGCCCGGCCACAGGTAGCCGGCGCAGCGACTCAGGCGGCCACTTTCCCGGCGAACTTCAACGAGGGATTTGAGGGCGCGTGGCCGTCCGCAGGCTGGACGCTGCAGGATTTCGGCAATAGCGGCGGCGAGTACTTGCTTGGCAAGCGCGGCTGCAACCCGCTCCAGGGCGCCTTTGCCGGCTGGACGGTTGGCGGCGGCGCGAATGGCTCAAACCTCTCGTGCAACGCCAACTACCCCGATAACGTCTACAGCGTAGCGGTCTACGGCCCGTTCGACCTGACCAACATGGTCAGCTCGGTGCTGACGTACAATTTCATTGGCTCGAGCGAGGCCGACTACGACCAGCTGTTCGTCGGCGCCTCGATCGACGGCAACTACTACTGCGGCAACTACCAGAGCGGCGCGCTGAATGACGCTTATCACCAAGACTCGGTCGACCTGAGCAATTTGCAGTGCTCGGGCGTGCCGTCGTCGCTGCTGGGCCAGACGAGCGTCACGATCGCGGTGATGTTCATCAGCGACGAGAGCAACAACGACATCGGGTTTACGATCGATAACCTCCGGCTGGTATCGCAGGGCGCTGCGGCGACGAGTACGCCGACCATCCGGTCGACGAACACGCCCACCATTCGGCCGACAAACACGCCCACCAGCATACCCACCGACACCCCGGTCGGCACTGCTACCAACACGCCAGTTGGCCAGCCGACGAACACACCCACCAGCATCCCGACGGATACGCCCACCGACACGCCCACCAGCATCCCGACGGATACACCCACCGATACGCCCACCCAGCTGCCCACCAGCACGCCGACAACACCGGCTACCAATCTCAACCTGACGGTGAGCCAGATCGAGACGACCCAGGCGGTGCAGACTGGCCAGAACAATGTGCCGCTGATCGCCGGGCGGCCGGTGGTGGTGCGCGTGAGCGTTGGCGTGCAGAACAGCGCCACTGCGGTGCTGAACGTCACCGGGCGGCTGCACGGCGTGCGCAATGGCGTCGAGATCACCGGCTCGCCGCTTTCGCCATTCAACGCGCGCGACAGCATTGTGGCCCAGCTTTCGCCCAACCGCGCAAACTTCGACGACACGCTCAACTTCCAGCTGCCGATCGACTGGACCACCGGCGGCCCGATTACGCTCTGGGCCGAAGTCAACCCCAACCACACGATCGACGAGGCCACCTTCGCCGATAACCGCAGCGCCGACCTGCCGGTGACCTTCCGCACCGTGCCGACGCTGCAGATCATGCTGGTGCCGATCGCCTACCAGCCGGGCGGCCAGGGAACGATCCTGCGGCCCGATCTGACGCAGAACAACCAGGGCCTGAGCAACCTGCAGAACCTGTACCCGATCGCCGACGTGCGGGCGACGCTGCACTCGGAGTACCTGTTCACCGGCAACCTGAACTCGAACGGCTGGGAGAAGCTGCTCGACGAGCTGACCGCCGTGCGCAACCGCGAGCTTGGCGCCGCCGCGCGCACCTCGAAGCTGGTGTACTACGGCGTGGTGCCGCAGGGCGTAGTTGCCGGCCAGAACTCGTTCACCGCCGGCATCGGCTGGGTTGGCGGCAACCTGCTTACCAGCGTAGGCCTGGAAGCCTCGAACGGCGTTGCCGCGCACGAGATCGGCCATAACCTGGGGTTGAACCACGCGCCCTGCGGTGTGGCCGGCGACCCGGACTACCCGTTCGCCGACGGCCGCACTGGTGACGTGGGCGTCGACGTGTACCAGCGCCAGCTGCACTCCGACGGCGAAAAGGATTTCATGAGCTACTGCCGGCCGATCTGGGTGTCGGCGTTCCACTACCTCAAGATGCTGCAGGCCTTGACCCAGGCCGCACCGCCGCCGCCACATGGCGCCATCCCGGCCCAGGCCGGCAATGGCCTGCTGATCGCCGGCAGCATCTACAGCGACACTGTGAGCGGCGCGTTCACCTCGAACGTGCCGGTGAACAACGTGACGGCCGACACGGGCGACGCGAGCGGCAGCTACCGCGTAGACCTGCGCGACTCCGGCGGCGTGGTGCAGTACAGCTACCAGTTCAGCCCCACCACGGTCGATTCGCACACCACCGCGCCGTCGTTCGGCTTTAGCTTCACGGCGCCGCAAGTTGCCAACCTGGCCTCGATCGAGCTGTACAAAGGCAATACGCTGATCTCGTCGCAGCAGGCCTCGCCGGCGCCGCCCAGCCTGACGGCCACAGCCACCAGCACGGTCGACGCGATCACCGTCACGTGGCAGGCCTCCAGCTCGGATGGCGTGCCGGTGCAGGTCGCCATGCGCTACAGCCCCGACAACGGCCTCTCATGGCGCCTGCTGGGAACCAACATCGCCGGCAACAGCTTTGTGCTCAGCAAGCGCAACCTGCCGAGCAGCTCGGGCGGCCTGCTCGAGGTGATCGCCACGAACAACGGCCAGTCGACCACCAAGCAGCTGAACACTGGCTCGATCAGCAACAAGCCGCCGGTGGTCAGCATCGCGGGTAACTCCTCGGTGCAAACCTACGTCGGCCAGCCGATCGTGGTGCAGGCGACGGCGCTCGACCTCGAAGACGGCTACCTCCAGGGCAATAGCCTGGTATGGACCGACGAGAACGGCACGACCCTGGGCGTAGGCGAGAACCTGGTGCTGTCGGATGGCCTGCCGCGCGGCAGCCACACGCTCACCATCACCGCCACCGACAGCAATGGCGCGCGCACGCAGGATGCCGTCAACATCAGCGTGGTGAATCCGCCACCGGTGCGCGTGAACGTGACGTACAGCATCTACATCCCGGTGGCACGCCGGCCGTAGCGCGCACTCGCTCGCTATCCGGCTGATCTCTTGCTTTCTGGTGGAGGTTCGGGGGCGGCGAAGCTGCCTCCGAACTTTCTTGTTGGGATGCCTTTGCTTTCTGGTGGGGGCCCGGGGCGGCGAAGCTGCCCCTGACATTTCTTTTTTTGTTAGGACTTACGCTGCGGTACTTTCTTTTTGGATGTGTCCATTTTCCGCGCTACGCGCCGAAAATGGACACACGATGATCAAGAAGTACCATCTATACGTGCTCAAGCAAAGAGCGCATTAGTACGGTAGCTTTTTCGGGGCGCGGCGATGCTGCGCCCCGGTTTTGTTTCTTGGCCGCCGAACATACCGAAAATCGTACAATTGGCACGCTATTTGCTGAGAGAAGCCCGTGAAGCGCGGGATTGAAAGTCTGCCTGCGTGGAAGTGGCACATACTGGATGTGCCGGTTAGAGAGGAGTGAAAGAATGCGAACCCTTGCAGCGCTCGGAACTCTGTTTGCTGGCGCGATCCTGATCGTGCTGATGATGGCGCCGGTTGTTTCTGCGGCGAACGTGGCCAGGCCCGCGCTCCAGACCACCGAAACGGCGGTGGGCACTGCGGCGCCGACAACTGCGGCCACTGCTGCCGCGACTACGGCCGCTACCGCCGATGCGACTGCCGTCGCGACCACGGCGGCGACAGCTGCCGCAACTACCACGGCGGCGACTGCCACCACCACCGCGCCGGGCACCCTGCCGAACACCGGCGACGACAGCGGCTTCAACCCGATCTGGCTAGCGGCCCTGGCGCTAGTGATCGTCGCGGTCGCGGCCGGCATGGTCGTTTCGAGCCGGCGCAGCGCGCGGCTGTAGGCTTTATTGCAATAGGCCGTACACCGAGGCTCGGGGGCTGTAACGCCGCCCCCGAGCTTTTTTGCGCGCTCGCGGCGGCCGGTGGCGCCGCTAGAAAAATGGCGTAAGCCACTCGGCTTTGATCTCGAGGCCGAAGCCGGGCGCGTCGCTGGGCGTCAGCCAGCCGTTCTTCGGCACGGCCTGGCCTGGCAGCCGCCAGCCATCCTCGAGCGGCACGCCAGGGTCGGAGCCGACAAAGAACTCGCACCAAGGCGTGCTGGCGCTGGCGTAGCTGAAGTGCTGGCCGAACACGGTGTTCCCGCCGGCGTGCGGGATCACGCTCAGGCCGGCCGCGTCGGCCGACGCGGCGATCTTGCGCAGTGCGCTGACCCCGCCGCACCACTCGACGTCGGGCTGGAGAATATCGACGGCGCGGTGGCTGGCGGCCCACTGGAATGGCACGTGGGTGTACCAGTGCTCGCCGGTGGCCAGCGGCTGCCACGGCAGGCGCTCGCGCAGCGCTAGGTGCCCGTCGAAGTCCTCCGGAATGAGGCACTCCTCCATCCACCTGAGCCGGTAGGGCCGCAGCGCCTCGGCCAGGCGCACGGCGTACTCGACATCGAAGGCCATCCAGCAGTCGAGCATGAGCTCGCCGTCGTCGCCGAGCAGCTCGCGCGCCCAGGCCACCAGCTCCTCGTTCTTACGGATGCCGTCGATGCCGTCGGCCGGGCCGTATGGGCAGGCCAGCTTGGCAGCGCGGAACCCCAGCTCGACGAACCAGTCGACATCGTTGCCGGTGGCGTAGCAGAACATGCGCTGTTTCTGCGGGCCGCCCAGCAGCGCGTACACCGGCTGGCCCAGCAGCTTGCCGCGCGCGTCCCACAGCGCCAGGTCGATCGCGCTGACCGCGTACGAGGCCAGCCCGGCCGAGCCGTATGGCTTGGTGAGGCGGAACAGCATATCGGCGATCTTTTCGGCGGCCAGCGCGTCTTCGCCAACCAGCAGTGGCCCGAGGTGCTGCTCGATCACCGCCGCCGCCGGCATGCCGATGCCGGTGTGCCCGAGGCCCCAGGTGCCATCTTCAAGCGTGACTTTGCACCACACGTCGCCCCATTTTGGCAGCCACGAATTGCGATGCGCTTTGTACTGCGGGTAGCGCGACATGGGGTTGGCCACTTCGGCGTGCTGCCACCAGCCGGGCCGGCGCGGGGCCACGGGTTTGGCGCTGGGCGGCAGGCTCAGGCGCATCGCGCGCACTTCGGTGATTTTCATAGCTGTTGTTCCTGTCTGGCGCTACTTCGAAGCCCGCTGAAAAAGTGGTTTGGAAGGACGAAGGCGCTCAAAAAGCCGGCTTTTCAGGCAGCCTCTTGGCCGGCGCTGTGCAATGGCTCGCCGGCATACAGCTCGTCGATCAGCACCGGCTGGCCGCCGGCGCGCGCCGAGCGATAGGCCGCGTCCAGCACCTCGACGGTGCGCCAGCCCGGCTCGCCCGGCGAGCCGTTGCCCGCCTGGCCGCGCGCAATCGCCACAAGGTTGGCCGAGGGCGCTGCCGCAGGGTAGGCGGCATCCTCGGCGCTGAGCTGAACCGTCTCGACGGCGCCGTCGGCGCCGTGGATGCGCGCGCTGCCGCCGAGCATGTCGAGCAGCAGCGCGCCGCGCTCGCAGTGGATCTGCAGGTCGAGGTTCGAGGGGCGGGCGTTGCTGCTGCCGCCCAGCACGCCCAGCGCGCCCCCCTCGAACTCCACCACAATCGCGTCGACCAAGTCGAGCGCCAAGCCGTGGTTGTTCATCAGCGCGCTGACGCGGCGCGGCCGCAGCCCGGTCACAAAGCTCATCAGGCCGATCGAGTGGGTGAGCTGCAGGTGGCCGTGCCCGCCGCCCGAGAGCTGCGGCTGGCTGTAGACTGCGCCCGGCCCGTGCACGCGGTAGGCGCCCGGCCGATCGGCGTGGTCGTCGCCCCGCAGCAGGTTCAGCGTGTACGAGTTGAACACGCAGCTCACGAACTGCCCGGCGCCTAGCGCGCCCGAGGCCAGCAGGTCGCGCAGGCGCACCACCAGCGGGCTGTAGCTCCAGGGGTAGCCCACCAGCAGCTCGCGGCCTTGCGCGCGCGCCAGCCGCACGAGATCGCGGGCCTCGGCGGCGTACAGCGTCAGCGGCTTTTCTACCAGCACGTGCAGCCCGGCGGCTAGGCACGCGCGCGCCAGGGCGTAGTGCGTGGCGTGTGGCGTAGCGATGATCGCGCCGTCGAGGCGCTCGTGCGCCAGCATCTCGGCCAGGCTGGTATACGTGCGCTGCACGCCGAACTCCTGCGCGGCGGCCGCCAGGCGCTGCGAGTCGGCGTCGCACAGCGCGGCTAGCTCGGCCGCCGGGTTCGCCAGCAGCGCGGGAATGTGCACGCTGGTGGCCCACCAGCCGGCGCCCACCACCGCGATACGCGCGCTATCGTTCATGAGCATGTCTCCCGACTCTTCTGCAGGGGACGCATGGCTCAGGCCAGCGTTCCAGCTCGTTGCGGCACCCAAACCCCACGATTGGTACTTCCAACTAAAGTCTTCGGACTTATGAAGTTGGCGCTTCCAGCCTTCGGCAGAGCAGTACTCTGTCTCCGTATCGTGTGCGGTTTTCCGCGCTCCGCGCGGAAAACCGCACACAGAAGCTGCACACGTACCATGCTGCCGCAGGCCCAACGAAGCGGGATTTCCGAGTTTCTAAGAAGTTGTTTGAAAAGGGAAGTGCGAGGGGCATAGCCCCTCGCGCACCCCCTTTTCAAACAGGCTCTTAGGGAATCAGCAGCACCTTTGCCACTGCGCCGGGCGCGTCGATCAGGCGATCAAACCAGGCGCCGCCGTCCTCGAGCGGCGCCTCGACGATCCACGGGTCGAGGCGGATGCTGCCGCTTTGGAGCGCGGCGATTGCGGCGGCGAAGTTTTCGCGGGTGTAGCAGAAGCTGCCGCGCACCGTGATCTCGCGGCGGATGATCTCGGCGGCGGGCATGGCGCTGGTCTCTTCGTGCAGGCCGCTCAGGATCAGCGTACCGGCCGAGCGGGTGGCGCTCACGCAGCTGGCGCGCGTGGCGGCGGCGCCCACCGCGTCGACGGAAACCGGCACGCCCAGTCCGCCGCTGGCGGCGCGTGCGCGTGCGACAGGCCGACGCGTTGGTGGCGGAGCACCCGGCCTGGGTCGAACCGGTGGAGGTCGACCCGATGCTGCGCGTGCGCTTGCGGGAGGCCCTCGCCGCGCTCACGCCGCCGCAGCGCGCCGTCGTGGCGCACGTGTACATCGAGGAGCGGACGCTCGACGAGGCCGCCGCCGCGATGGGCT
>CALLYN010000317.1 GCA_937858455.1 uncultured Kouleothrix sp. | reverse complement strand
GGGAAGTGCGAGGGGCATAGCCCCTCGCGCACCCCCTTTTCAAACAGGCTCTAAGTTCTAATCTCAACACAGCAGCGGAGGCGGCAATGCCGCCTCCGCTGCTTTCTATGCGCACTTTTTCTGGCGAACCACGGCGCTAGTTCGTGCTCCAGGGCACAAACACGTGGCGCGACGAGCCCGCCGGCGTGATCGTGGGGATGGGCGTCGCCGGGACGCTAGTGGCGGTTGGCGTCGCTGTGCCGGGCGTCGCGGTCGGGCCGCCGCCGGCCAGGTCGATGTAGTTGTGGAAGTAGTAGTCGGCGGCCGGCGTATCGACGCTCGACTCATTGTCGTGGCTGGCCAGCACCACAATGCCGCTGGCCGCGCTCACGTTCTGCTTCGTGCTGCTCACGTTATTGACCGCGTAGCCCGGCTTGCTGATCAGCGTGCGCGAAGTATTGGCGCCAGTGGTGAACTTGATGTTGTCCATGCTGGTGCTCTTATAGTAGATGCTGCCGCCGCCCTCGGTTGAGGTGATCACATACAGCATGCGGTGGCTGGTGTCGATCATCAGCAGCGGCCGCGTCTGGCCTTCCTCGCGGATGCTCTCGGTGTACCAGTTCCAGGTGTAGCCGCCGGTGGCATTCTTTTTGGCCACCAGCAAGATCAGCTGCGGCGTGCCGGCGGTATTGAACGAGGTCTTCACCATCGCGTACACGTTGCCGGCCGCGTCGGCCTGCAGCGATTTGAGGTTCAGGTGGTCGTCGGCGGCGTTGGGCTGCCGAAAGATCGGCGCGCTGGTCCAGAGCGTGTCGGCCTGGCCGTCGATGTGGTACGCGAAGTAGAAGGCGGTGTCGCTCGATCCCGAGAACTGCCCGGCGCTCTCGTTATTCCACAGAATGCCAATCTTGCCGTCGAATGCCACCAGCGTCGAGATATCGTCGGGCGAAAGGCTGGTCCACCGGCTATCCGGCGTCGGCACCACCATGGCGGCGGCCGGGTCCCAGTCGGCGTCCGAGGTGCGGCTGTGGTTGACATACACCTTGCTATTCTGTGTGTAGGTGATCCACAGCACGCCAAACGAGTCCTTGCCGAGCACCAGGGTTTCGGCGCCACCATTGCGGATCAGCACCGGCCCGATATCCTTGGTGTACTGCTTGGTCGTGGCGTTATAGCTGAAGCGATACAGCCAGCCCGGCTGCACCGCAGTGGTGCCGTTGCCGTTGATGTCGAAGCCGCCGCCCGAGGCGACATACAGGTACTTGCCGTCCCACAGGCAGTCGGCCTTGGTCTGGGCGCGCGTGTCGAGCACGGTGCCGGTATCAACCCATTTCTGGGTAGCGAAGTTGAGCCAGTAGATATGGTAGTTGCCGGCGGCGGCGTTGAAGATGCTGCCCCACCAGCGGCCATCGTTGAACCACAGCTTGCTCTGCGGCTTCTCGCCGCTGGGCGTCTGTACCAGCGAGCTGCTGGTCGAGGCGGGGTTGTAGAAGTACGGTAGGTTATCGTCGAAGTAGCCATATGGCGCCGGCGCGGCGCTTGTCACCCGCACTGCCGGGCTGCCCTGCATCACCTGAGCGACAAATAAAGCACAAAACACCAGCGCCGATACAATCAAGACGCGCAAACGCATGCACAACTCCTTCTCATGGGGCTTTTCACAATTTGGCTCTCTGGCGTTCCACGGCGAGGCGGCCCGACAGGCCGCCTCGCCGTGAACCATGGCTGCTTACTATGTGTCAGGAGCTTAGGCCATGGGCATTTTTAAAATCCGCCCCACACACACATGGCTGGTACACTCTGTTACGTGATACCAAACACCTTTCTTGGGCTTTAGTATAGCGATCGACCCCGGCGATTTCAAATGACATCTTCGTCAGTTCGCCAGCCGCGCCACTGCCGTGCGCCGCCCACACACCAGCGCTTCACCCCATACCGGAGCCTTGCACGCGGTTGCAGCTCGCCGCGCGCCGATGGCGGTTCGATTAAACGTTTGTTAATAGCGCACGGCGCATTGACATCGCCAGGCGCGTCCCCTATAATTTTCGCACTCCCCTGCAACAATCAGCGTTGATCACATCCGCAGCCGAAAGGAGCCATTCGATGTTGAATCTGGCAATGCTCTTGGAACAGAGCGCGCGCCGCACCCCCGCCAAGGTCGCCCTGATCCTCGACGACATCAAGCTGCGCTATGCCGAGCTCAATGGCGTGGCCAACAAGATCGCCAATGGCCTGGTGGGCCTCGGCGTCAAGCCAGGCGACAAGGTGGCGCTGATGCTGCCGAATACGCCGCACTTCGTGATGTGCTACTACGCGATCCTCAAGGCCGGCGCCGTGGTCGTGCCGCTGAATGTGCTGTTCAAGCGCCACGAGGTCGAGTATCACCTCGACGACAGCGACTCGGTTGCGCTGATTGTCTGGGAGGGGTTTCTTGGCGAGGCCGCCGAAGGCTTCGCAAAGGCCAGCCGCTGCCGCAACCTGCTGGTGGCCCAGATGCCCGGCAGCACTGCCCAGCTGCCCGAGGGCGCGCTGCCGCTGACGGCGCTCATGGCCGATACGCCGCCCACCTTCGACACAGTGCAGACGATGCCCGACGATACGGCGGTGATCCTCTACACCAGCGGCACTACCGGCCGGCCCAAGGGCGCCGAGCTGTCGCACTTCAATATGTTCTTTAACGCCTATATCGGCGCCGAAAAAGTGCTGCGCACCGGCCCCGACGAGGTCGGCCTGGCGGTGCTGCCGCTGTTCCACTCGTTCGGGCAGACATGCGTGATGAACGCGCTGCTCTATAGCGGCGGCACGATCTCGCTGCTGCCGCGCTTCGAGCCGCAGAAGGCGCTCGAGGTGATGGTGCGCGATAAAGTCAGCTACTTCGCCGGCGTGCCGACGATGTACTTCTACCTGCTGAACTTCCCCGACGCCGCCAGCTACGACCTGTCGTCGCTCAAGCGCTGCTGCTCGGGCGGCGCGGCTATGCCCGTCGAGGTAATGCACGCCTTCAACCAGAAGTACAATGTCACCATCCTCGAGGGCTACGGCCTCTCGGAAACCTCGCCGGTGGCATCGTTTAACCAGCTTGACCAGGAGCCCAAGCCTGGCTCGATCGGCGTGCCGATCTGGGGCGTCGAGATGCGCTGCATCGACTCCGAAGGCCGCACCGTGCCAACCGGCGAGCTTGGCGAGATCGTGATCCGCGGCCATAACGTGATGAAGGGCTACTACAAGCGCCCCGACGCTAACGCCGAGGCCATCCGCGGCGGCTGGTTCTACACCGGCGACGTGGCCTACCAGGACGCCGATGGCTATTTCTTCATCAAGGATCGCGTCAAGGATCTGATCATCCGCGGCGGCTTTAATGTCTACCCGCGCGAGATCGAAGAGGTGCTCTACGCCCACCCCGCCGTCGCCGAGGCCGCGGTCATCAGCGTGCCCGACACCGCGCTGGGCGAGGAGATCAAGGCCGTGGTGGCCTTCAAGCCCGGCCAGAGCGCCACTGAGCAGGCGATCATCGACTACTGCAAAGAGCGCCTGGCGGCCTATAAGTACCCGCGCTCGGTCGAGATCCGCGATACGCTGCCCAAGACTGCGACCGGCAAGATCCTCAAGCGCGAGCTGAAGTAGGCCGCGCGGCACCCCGGAGCGCCGGCATCGCCATTCCTGCCGCCCGCCGTCACGCTGCTGCGCCGCCATTGCCTGGCGGCGCGCGGCGCGGGCGCGCCGGGATGCCATACCGCCGGCGCTTGTTCGCGATTGTGCCCGGCGATACGCCGAACATCGCCGCCAGCGCCGCGATCGACCGCCGCTCGTCGAGGTAGGCGCGGCGCAGCGCGGCTTCGTCGAGCGCCACCGCCGCGTAGCGCGCCGGCCGCAGCAGTACGCCGCAGGCGCGCAGATGGTTGGCGATCGTCGTGGGGCTGCAGCCGTAGCGCCGCCCCAGCGCGAGCGTGCTCTGGCCGGCGAGGTAGGCCGCGCCAAGATCAGCACAGGGAAGAGCGAGCCGTTGCGCCATGGGATTTATCCTTTTCCGTGTAGAATCGGTGTAAAGAAGAGCGCCGCGCGCGCTCTTACAATGCCGTCATTCTAACACGAAATCGGATAAACGTCAATCGGGCTGGGCGTCGGGCGGGGCGGCGTCGGCGTCCACCGTGTACTTGAAATCGACGCGCTCGGCGATCATGCTCAGCGTCTTCTGGGTCGAGCGGTGCGGCGTGTGCAGGTTGGTCTCCCACTCGCTGATCGTCTGCTGGCGCACTTCAAGCTCGTCGGCCATCTCGCGCTGCGTCAGGTTCATATGCTCGCGCAGCGCACGAATGGCATCGCCCGTCCATACATATTGCACCCGCCGCAGCTTGGTTTTGGCTATTTTCTGGCTCATACTGCCCCCTGGCCCGCGGTCGCAGGCCCATCCAAATATATATTGGAATACGTAAACTTGTTCATCAAACAGCGCCGATTTGACAACCGCGCGCTACTATAGTATATAGCCACTGTCATTTATCAGCCAATCGCTGTTCATCAACTCTTCATTCCAGTAGCCTATACTCAGGCCAAGTCGCCAATCAGACAGTGCTACGCCGCATTCTATTGCTTCATTCCACACATGCGGGCCGGCAGTGAGGATCTGCGTGATGTGGATACCAACGACGCACAATAGTGAAGCCGGGATGACCTACTCGCTCGCACAGCCACGTCAGCACGACACCGAGCCGCCCGGCTACATTATGGTGATCGACGATAACCGCGAGGCCGGCGCTGCGCTGGCGGCGCTGCTCGAGCTCTCGAGCCACACTGTCGATTATGTCACCGATGGCCTCACCGCGCTCGATGCGATCAAGCGCCACCAGCCCGATCTGATCATCCTCGATGTGCAGCTGCCCGGCATGGATGGCTACGCTATCTGCGATGTGCTCAAGCACGGCCCGGCCACCTGGCAGATCCCGATCATTATGGTCACGGTCGAAGGCCAGCGCGCGGCGCGCCTGCAAGGATTCGCCGCCGGCGCCGACGCGTATCTGCAAAAGCCCGTCGACATGCAAGAGCTGGATGTGCGCATCCGCTCGCTCTTGCGCAGCAAGCGCCGCACCGACCAGCTCGAGCAGGCCGAGGCGGTGATCTTCGCGCTGGCGCGCACCGTCGAGGCGAAAGACGCCTATACCGAAGGCCACCTGCAGCGCCTCGCGCTCTACTCGGTGGCGATCGGCGAGCGCCTGGGCCTCGGCGCCGACGACCTCAATGCTCTGCGCTTTGGCGCGCTGCTCCACGATGTCGGCAAGGTTGGCGTCGACGAGCTGATTATCCGCAAGGGCGGCCCGCTGACGCCGGCCGAGTACCGGCTGATGCAGCAGCATACCTTGATCGGCGAGCGGATTGTGCAGCCGCTGCGCATGGCCGCCGCCGTCGGCCCGATTGTGCGCCACCACCACGAGCGCTGGGACGGCCGCGGCTACCCCGATGGCCTATCGCGCGATAGTATCCCGCTCGGCGCGCGGATCGTCGCCGTCGCCGACGCCTTCGACGCCATGACCACGACGCGGCCCTACAATCGCGTGCTCAGCCTGGCCGAGGCGGCCGAGCGGCTGCGCAATGGCGCCGGCATTTTCTGGGATCCGGCCGTCGTCGCCACGTTCCTCGAGTGGCTCAGCACCGCCGAGGGCTAGGCGCGCTGCGCCTGCTGAAGATCGCGCTGCGCGGCCAGCCGGGCCGCGAACATGCGTAGAAAGTGCAGCACTGCCACTGGCCGCTCGCGCTGCGGCAGGTGCCCGCAGCGCCGCAGCAGCATGGCCGGCGCCTCCGGCAGGTTTTCGCGGAAAAACTCAAGCGAGCCGCGCGGCAGAAAGCGGTCGTTCATGCCCCAGATCAGCCCGGCCGGCACCGGCAGGTTGCGCAGCTCGGCCGGGTGCAGCAGCTCTTTGGCCGGGTCCGCGTCCATCATATTCGCCACAAACTCGCGCACCACCCGCCGCTGAAACAGCTCCTGCAGGCTGTGCTGCCCAACATACAGCATCGGCGCCGGGATGCCGCCAAACATCTGCCGAAATACCAGCCGCGCCGTCTTCATGTCCGGGATGCCGATTGTCTCGCCGAAGGGCACCCACGAGTCGCGCCCCTGCAGCGGCGCACCGCCTGCGTCGACGAGCACAAGCCCGCGCAGCAGCGACGGCGCCGACCAGGCGAGCTTCACGGCTAGCCAGCCGCCCATCGAGTTGCCAACCACCAGCGCGGGCTGGCCGATCTCGCGGCGCAGAAACGTGTCGAGCACGCCGCACATCTCGTCGAGCGTCAGGTAGGCGCGCCCGGCCGGCAGCCCCGAGAAGCCGTAGCCCGGCAGGTCGACCGCGTACACCGGGTATTTGCGCGCCAGCGCCGCGTGGATGAACGACCACGTCAGCGCGTTGTCGGCGATCCCGTGGATCAGCAGCAGCGGAAAGGTGCCGGGCGCCGGCTGCGCGGGCGCCTTGTAGTAGTAGTTGATTGGAATACCGTCGATGCGCGTTTCACGCTGCGCGACGCCATTGTACACCAGCCGTCGCCGCGCCAGGCCGTTGATCAGCGGCAGGGTCGCGCGCGACATCGGCGCGCCGAGCGCGAGCACGCGCTCAATCCCTGTTATCAGCATCGTTCAGCCCCCCTTTGCGGCGAATAATGTCGCCCTGGCCGCGCACCGCCTGGGCCAACACGGCCACCGGCACATCCCAGCCGGGCGGCACCAGATCCGCCGCGATCTCGGCCAGCGGCACCAGCACGAACGGCCGCTCGGCCATGCGCGGATGCGGGATCGTCAGCGCGTCGCTCGCAAGCACGGTGTCGCCGTAGAGCAGGATGTCCAGGTCGATCGCACGCGGCCCAAAGCGTGCGCCGGGCTGGCGCCCGAGCTCGGCTTCGATCCGCTTCAGCCGGGCCAGCAGCGCCTGCGGGCCGAGCCCGGTGCGCACGCGCGCCACCGCGTTGAGAAAACGCGGCTGGTCGAGCACATACGCCGGCTCGGTTTCATACAGCGACGACACCTGCTCGACCACAATCTCGGGCGCAAGCCGGCCGAGCGCCGCCGCAATAGCCGCATGCCGGTCGCCCAGGTTGGCGCCAAGCGCCAGGTACACGCTGGTTGTGCCGCCTGGTGTCATACGAGATAGTACGACACCAAGCAATCGTTACTTGGTGCCGCAGGGTCATAACTAGGAGTTACGCACTTGCGTGTTTCGGCTGCCTCACGGTACGGAATTGAGCCTGCGGCAGCATGGTACTTTTTGATCATTGTGTGTCCATTTTCCGCGCTCCGCGCGGAAAATGGACACGATATGGAGATAGAGTA
>CALLYN010000316.1 GCA_937858455.1 uncultured Kouleothrix sp. | reverse complement strand
GAGAAGCGCCTTTCGGTAATGCAACCCAGAGCAGCCCCGCGGTGCAGCGCCAGCGAGGCTCGCGGCGACGCGCCAAGCTGCACGTCGTCGCTGATGCGCGTGGCGCGCACCAGATCGACGGTGTAGCGCCGCACGACATCGGCCACCTGCACCGCCCGGATCGCGCGCTGGTGCTCCAGCACCTCGGCCGCGTCGGTCACCGGCGCCAGGCCGTCCAGCGGGTCGCTCTGCTCGTAGCGCGCCAGTATCTCGACTTCCTCGTCGGCCACCGGGTAGCCCACCTCGAGCCGCAGCATAAACCGGTCGAGCTGGGCCTCGGGCAGCGGAAAGGTGCCCTCGAGCTCGACGGGGTTCTGGGTCGCGAGCACGACAAACGGCCGCGGCAGCGGGCGCGTCGCGCCGTCGATCGTCACCTGGCGCTCCTGCATCGCCTCGAGCAGCGCGCTCTGGGTGCGCGGCGTGGCGCGGTTGATCTCGTCGGCCAGCAGCACGCTGGTGAAGATCGCGCCGGGCCGGAACTGAAATTCGCCAAGCTTCTGGTTGAAGTACGATAGCCCGGTCACGTCGGTTGGCAGCAGGTCGGGCGTGAACTGGATGCGCCGGAAATCGCAGTCGATCGAGCGCGCCAGCGCGCGCGCCAGCGTGGTCTTGCCGGTGCCGGGCACGTCTTCGAGCAGCACGTGGCCCTCGCACAGCAGCGCGGCCAGCAGCAGCTCGACCACCGCGGGCTTGCCGACGATCGCGCGCGCGATATTGGCGCGTACGCGATCGGCCATGGCGCGAACTGCCGAGGCAGTAGCAGGTACAGTCACTGGCGGCTCCTTCGCGCCCACCGCGGCGCCGGCGGCTCGTGGATGGCTATTCGATCCCTTGCTGGTGCGGCGGCAGTGTAGCATAGCCGATCGGCAGTGTCAAAGATTAAGCTTGTTAAAGCCGCGCCGGTACCAGAGCAGCGCCCGGCGCGCATGCCTCAGGGCGCGGCGGCACCTGCTGGCATACCCTCCAGGGCTGGTGCAACGTCGGCCCTCGCCCCTCTTACCCCCGCTCCCGCGCGCGGGAGCGGGGGCAGGGGGAGGGGATCGAAAGACGTTGCACCAGCCCTGGCATACCCTCGCCGGCGCTGGTTGCTCAGCAGCAGATCGGGTATAATAGCACGCTGATACTGAACACATGAGCGAGGCGCGCCATGGATCGAACCTTCATCGCAATCGACGTCGAAACCACCGGGCTCGAGGCCGGCACCGACGAGATCATCGAGATCGCCGCCGTGAAGTTCAACGGCAGCCAGGTGCTCGAGACATTCCAGCGCCTGGTGAAGCCGCGCCACTCGCTGCCGCTCAAGATCACCCGCCTCACCGGCATCTCCGACGCCATGCTCGCCGACGCGCCGCGCTTCCCCGAGGTCGCGCCCGATCTGGTGCGCTTCGTCAAAACCTACCCGCTGATCGGCCACTCGGTCGGCTTCGACCTGAAGATGCTCCAGGCCCAGGGCATGCGCTTCCCGCAGACGGCCTACGACACCTTCGACATGGCCACGCTGCTGATGCCCCACGCCCCGGCCTACCGCCTGGGCGCGCTCGCCGCCGCGCTCGGCATCGCCCACGACGAGGCCCACCGCGCGCTCAGCGACGCCGACGTGACGCGCCAGGTGTTTCTGCACCTGCTCGCGCGCATCGAGGCGCTCGACCTCGCCAGCCTGGCCGAGATCAGCCGCCTCACCGCCAAGCTCGAGTGGCCGCTGCGCGACCTGTTCGGCGAGATCGAGCGCACCAAGGCCAAGAACGTGTTCCTCGACGAGGGGCGAAGGCCAAAAGACGAAGGCGACGCGATTGCGCAAGGCTCTTCCTCGGCTCTTCGCCCCTCGTCGGGCGAGCCCACCCCGCTCAAGCCCACCGGCAATACCCACCCGCTCGACGTTGGCGCGGTGCGGCGGTTCTTCGCCCCCGACGGCGCGCTCGGCCAGGCCTTCGACGGCTACGAGCAGCGCGGCCAGCAGGTGACCATGGCCGAGGCGGTGGCGCAGGCGTTTAACCAGGGCGAGGCGCTGATGGTCGAGGCCGGCACCGGCACCGGCAAAGGCATGGCCTACCTCGTGCCCGCGGCCATGTTCGCAGCCCGACGCGGCGAGCGCGTGGTGATCTCGACCAATACGATCAACCTGCAAGACCAGCTGTTCTTCAAAGATATCCCGGCGCTGCAGCGCATAATGACCAAAGACGAAGGACGAAAGACAAATGGTGCTTCGGCGAATAATTCCTCCTCCGTCCTTGATCCTTCATCCAACAATCTCCCGTTTACGGCCGCGCTGCTCAAGGGCCGTGGCAACTACCTGTGCCTGCGCCGCTACAAAGACCTGCGCCGCGACGGCAGGCTTGTGGCCGAGGAGATCAAGACGCTGCTGAAGGTGCAGCTGTGGCTGCCCACCACCACCAGCGGCGACAAGGCCGAGCTGCTGCTGATGGACAAAGAGAGCGCCGCCTGGGGCCGGATCAACGCCACGCCCGAGACGTGCACCGGCGCGCGCTGCCCCGATTTCCGCGAGTGCTTCTTCTTCAAGGCGCGCCGCCAGGCCGAGGCCGCGCACCTGGTGGTGGTGAACCACGCGCTCATGCTCGCCGACCTGGCCACCGAGGCCCAGGTGCTGCCGGCCTACGACCATATCATTATCGACGAAGCCCACAACCTCGAGGAGGTCGCCACCGACCAGTTCGGCTTCTCGGTAGACCAGGCGCGGCTGCTTGAGTTCCTCGACAACCTGTTCGAGACCGGCGGGGCCAGCACCAGCGCCGGGCTGTTCGCCGAGCTGCCGCGCTACTTCCAGAACAGCGCCGCCGGCCAGGCCGACATGGACAAGGCCAGCGCGATCGCCCAGGCCGCCGGCCCGGCGGTGACGCGCGCGCGCCAGAGCGTCTACGACTGCTTCAACCTGCTCACCGCGTTCATGGCCGAGGCCGCCGAAGCCTCGGCCTACGACGCGCGGCTGCGCGTGACCGATGGCGTGCGCAAGGGCGGGCAGTGGGAGGCCGTCGAGCGCGCGTGGGAGAACCTGGCGCTGCAGCTCAACGCGATCGGCGACGCGCTGGGCAAGCTCGACGCGCTGCTGGGCGAGCTCGAGAACGCCGAGATGCTCGAGTACGACCTGCTGCTGCTGCGCGTGCAGTCGCAGCGGCGCTACGCCAGCGATGTGCGCGTGAATATCGGCTCCATCATCAATGGTGGCGACGAGCAGAAGATCACCTGGATCACCTACGACCGCACCCGCGACACCCTGGCGCTGCACGCCGCGCCGCTGTCGGTGGCCGAGCTGCTCGAGGCCAATCTGTTCTCGCAGAAGGCCACCGTGGCGCTGGCCTCGGCCACCATGGCGGTGAATGGCGACTTCGGCTATGTGAAAGAGCGCATCGGCCTCACGGCGCCCGAAGAGCTGCAGCTCGACTCGCCGTTCGACTACCAGAAGCAGGCGCTGGTGTACATCCCCAACGACATCCCCGAGCCAAACCAGCGCGGCTACCAGCAGGCGCTCGAGCAGGCGCTGATCGACCTGTGCACCGCCACCGGCGGGCGCGCGCTGGTGCTGTTTACCGCCAACAGCGCGCTGCGGCAGACGTACAAGGCCATCCAGGAGCCGCTGGAAGAGCAGGGCATCGCCGTGCTGGGCCAGGGCATCGACGGCTCGCGCCGCAATTTGCTCGAGCGCTTCAAGGAGTTCCCGCGCACGGTGCTGCTCGGCACCACGAGCTTCTGGGAGGGTGTCGACGTGGTGGGCGACGCGCTGAGCGTGCTGGTGATCGCCAAGCTGCCGTTCAGCGTGCCGAACGACCCGATCTATACCGCGCGCTCCGAGGGCTTCGCCGATGCGTTCAACGAGTACGCGGTGCCGCAGGCGATCCTGCGCTTCAAGCAGGGCTTCGGCCGGCTCATCCGCTCGCGCGAGGATCGCGGCATTGTCGCGGTGCTCGACAAGCGCCTGCTTACCAAGAAGTACGGCCAGGTGTTCCTCGACTCGCTGCCGCACACTACGGTGCGCAGCGGCCCGGCCAAGCACCTGGCGCTGCTGGCGTCGCGCTTCCTGGTGTAGCGTCCCTTAGAAGCTGTTTGAAAAGGGTGGTTTGGAGGGATTTCGTCCCTCCAAGTTTCCACTTTTTCTGGCGGGCTCTTACAGGTGCTCCTCGGCGGGGGCGTAGCGCTCGCCGGCCGCGATGGCCAGCGCGAGGCGGTTTTGCGGCCGCGGCAGCGGGCAGGTGGCGAAATCGGTAAACGCGCACGGCGGGCTGTAAGCTTTGTTGAAGTCGAGCACCGTCTGGCCGTCGCGCGGCTGCGGCGCCACCAGGAACCGGCTTGCGGGGTAGGTTGTCTTGCCGCTGGTGCCGTCGCGAAACACAAACTCAAGCTCGCCGCCGGGCAGCGCCGAGGCCTCGAGCTCGAGCTGCTGCCCGCCTAGCTCGAAGCGCACATAGCCGGGGCACAGCTCGTCGTTCGTGTCGCCGAGGATGTTGGTGATCGGCCGGGGGCGCGGCGGGTCGTAGGCCACAAACGTGGCAGGCACGCAGTACTCGGGCTGGATGGCGAACCACTGGCGACCGCCGAACAGCCGGCGCGCCGGGTGCTCGCCGTCGCGCACACGCACGCCATAGCGCTCGCCGCGCTTGATCACGTGCAGCGCTATGTCGCCCAGCCCCACCACGTCGGGCGGCGCGTCGGCGTCGGAGCGCAGCGGCCCCTCGGCCGCAGGCTGGCCGTTGACGGTGAACGGCACGCCCGGCAGCGGCCGCAGCGTCGCCACCAGGCCGTCAAAATCGATCTGGCCGGCGCGCTCGGGCGCCTTGCCCGCCGGCAGCACAATCGCGCTCGCCGGGTCGGCGCCGATCGCATTGGGGCCTGGCGCCAGCCAAAACAGCCCGATCAGCGTGAGCCAGCCGTCGGGCGCGCGCAGCTTTTCGTCCATCTGGCGGCGCCAGCGCTCGATCTGCGCGGCGTATTCAGCTGTGGCGGTTGATGTTGTGTGTTCCATACTACCCGAAAGGAGCAGCTCATGACCGATTTCGATCCGGCTGCGGCGGCGCGCTATGGCGTGTTTGTCGAGTATGCCTACCTGATGTTCGAAGCGCTCGAGCATTCGGGCGACCCCGGCAACCTCACGCCGCCCGCGCCCGACGGTTTTGAGGCCACCACCGATACAACGATCGTGGCGTACCTGTCGGCGCTCGACACATTTGTCAGCGGCGAGCGGCGCTTTTACGGCTTTGTCGCGCGCGGCATCAGCTCGCCGAACCAGATCGTCGTGGCGATACGCGGCACTGCCGATTTCACCGAGTGGTTCGACGACTTTGAGCTGTGGCCAGTTGAGTTTGCGCCCATCCCCGCCGCCGGTATGGTCGAGTACGGCTTCTACGAGCTGTTCGCGAGCATGGAGGCGCTTGATGCCACTGGCCGGCCGCTCGACCTGCTCGGCCTGCCGGCGCTCGCCGGCGTGGAGCTGCCGGTGGTGACGATCGTGGGCCACAGCCTCGGCGGCGCGCTCGCGACCATGTACGCGCTGCTGGCGCTCGACGAGAACCCCGACCTGACGCCGCTGACCAGCCTGTACACGCTGGCCTCGCCCGCGCTGGGCGACGAGCAGTTCGCCAGCTATTTCAACACCATGGTGCCGCTGAGCCAGCGCGTGTGGAATACCGCCGACATCGTGCCAAAGGCGCTAAACTGGCTCTATACCCAGGTCGATCAGGACGGTAGCCCGATCAGCCCGCTGCCCGAGGTGCGCGCGAGCTGGCCGTGCGAGCACGCGCTGACAACCTACCTGTGGCTGCTCGACCCGAGCAACCCATTCGCCAGCGCGTTCACAGGCGGGGATTGCTACCAGCCCATGTCTCTCGCCGCCGCAGGCCGCCGGCTCGTGCATGCGCGCCGCCGAGCAGGGTGAGCGGACAGGCTGGGTGCTAGCGCACCGTCATGGGCATCACGATATGCAGGTAGCCGTCGGCGCCCACCGGCTTGAACACGCCGGGGTTCTGGGCCGTCTGCGTCTCGATCGCGATCTGCGGCGTCTTGATCGCCGCCAGCGCCTCGCTGAGGAAGCGCACGTTCAGCGCGATCTGGCCGCCGCTGCCGTGCACCATACCGTCGAGCTCGCCCTTGTTGTCGCCCACCTCGGCGGCGTTGGCGCTGATGACCAGCTTGCCGGGGCTCAGCTCGCCGCCCGACTCAAACGTGAGGCGGACGATATTCGAGGATGCGGTTGCGAAGAACGAGGCCAGCTTCACCGCCTTGGCCAGCTCTTGCGTCTCGAGCACCGTACGCGTGGCGTGGCTGCTGGGGATGATCCGCTCGATATCGGGGTAGCGCCCCTCGATCAGCCGCGATACCAGGTCGGTGCTCTCGGTGTGGAACAGCACCTGCCCGCCGCTCGGAGTAATCGTCACCTCGACATTGCTCTCGGCGTCGCCGATGATCCGGCTCAGCTCGAGCAGCGCGCGCGCCGGGATGATCACCTCGATCGGGTCGGCCACTGGCTCGGGCAGCTCGATCGTGCGCAGCGCCAGGCGAAAACCGTCGGCGGCGGCGAAGGTGGCCGCCTTGCCACGCAGGCGCATCAGCACGCCCGCCAGCACCGGGCGGGTGTCGTCGCTGGCGGCGGCGAAGGCCACCTGGTCGATCGCCTCGCGCAGCAGCGCCGGCGGGAACGACGCCGTCGGCTCGGCGTCGGAGATCGTCGGGATCACCGGGAACTCGTCGGCCTCGATGCCCTTGATGCTGGCCTCGTAGCGCGCGCACTTGAGCCCGACCGTCTGGGTGCGCTGGTCGAGCACCAGCGAGATCTTGTCGTTCGGCAGGCCGCTGACTACATCCGAGAGCAGCTTGGCCGGCACAGTCACCGCGCCCTCGTCTTCGATCTTCGCGCCGATCCAGCAGGTGATGCCGATCTCGAGGTTTGTAGCGGCCAGCTTCAGCCGGCCGTCGTCGCTGGCCAGCAGAATATTCGACAGCACCGGCAGCGTGCTCTTCCCCGCCACGGCATGGCCGACGATCGCCAGGCCGCGCTTGAGGTTCTCTTGCAGGCACGATAGTTTCATGCGAGTCGGACTCCTTATGTGCATCTGGCATGCGCCGCTGGCCGGGCGCCGAGTGGTATGCTGCCGTACGTTTGTACGAGTTGCGTGGGCTAGATTATAGCATAGGTTGTACGCTCGCGTGGTATTCCAAGCTTGACAGGAAATAGCCTGAATGCTACTATTACCGGCGCGGGCGATTAGCTCAGTTGGCTAGAGCGCAGCGTTGACATCGCTGAGGTCAC
>CALLYN010000315.1 GCA_937858455.1 uncultured Kouleothrix sp. | reverse complement strand
CTCGGAGGCCTGCCCGGCCCACGCGCGCGTATCGCGCCACAGCCAGCCGAGCCGCCGCAGCAGCCAGAGCAGCGGCCCGCGCTGAGTGAGCGCGCGCTTCAGCCCTGGGTTGCGCTGAACGACGATCGCGGCGGCGTACACGGCAAGCAGCAGCATGCACAGCCAGAACAGCATCGCCGCCCATACTCGCGGCTCGTAGCTGGCCGGCGGCGGCGCCTCGGGCAGCGGCGGGATCTCGGGCAGCGGAGCGGGCTGGCCATTCGTGGTGCTGCTGCCGGTCAGCCAGGCCAGCAGGAGCAGCGGCACCATCGCCAGCAGGCCCAGCAGCGTGGTAAGCGCGTAGCCCACCAGCGCAATCGCGTAGCCGATCAGCCCGATCGCGCGCTGCAGCGTCGCCAGCAGGCCCAGGCCATACGCGCGCGGCAGCAGCGCGGCTCCGCCCGCCACCACCACGATGATCAGCCAGCTAATCCGCGCCCAGCGGCGCGGCACATCCTCCGCTACGCGCGCGCCGTCGAGCCGCCAGCGCGCGCGCAGCAGCGCCAGCCGGCCCTGGCTGTACAGCAAAAACCCGCTGGCAAAGTACACCAGCGCCGCTGTGCTACTCAGCCACGAGATCGGCAGCGCGGCGGCGGTGATGCGCTCGATGTTCACGGCCTCGACGCCGAGCGCCAGCAGCAGCACGACGCCGCCCAGAATAAAGCGGCCGCTGAGCCGGCCGAGCGCCGCCGCCCGGTCGTGCTTGGCCATAGCCACCACGTTCTGCATATCGTCGCGATCGGCCAGCGCCGCCTCGCTCTCGCGCGGCTCGAGCGTCAGCAGATCGGCCATGATCAGGTGCGCCAGCAGGCCGATCAGCAGCCCCAGCACGATCGACGCGACAAAGCCGGTGTCGAACACGCTCAGCGGATCGTACAGCCAGCCGCGCGCCGCCGCCAGCAAGCCCGGCAGGCCCTGGCCCAGCGCCGTAGCCGCGCGCATCAGCACCAGCATCACGAACAGCTCGGGCACCAGGTAGCGCAGCAGCTCGTCGGCCCACATTTTGTCGCGCCGGTAGCTGTGCTGGATCAAGCCGGACTCGAGCGCCACCAGCGCGCTGGCAACCACCACGTAGATCGGCTGCCAGCCCGGCAGAAAGCGATGCACCGGGCCGCAGACCGCCGCCACGAGCGCGCCGAGCATCAGCGCGCTGAGTACCAGCCCTTGTTGGTTGAGCCTGGGCATACGCTACAGTCGCCCGAACCGCAGCCGCCAAACCGTCAGCAGCGCTTCGAGCACAATCCGGCGCGACATTTTCGACTGGCCGACGCGCCGATCGGGGAAGATGATCGGCACTTCGCCGACGCTGAAGCCCGCGCGCATGGCGCGGTACACCAGCTCGATCTGAAACGAGTAGCCGTTGGAGTGGATGGCGTCGAGGTCGATCGCCGCGAGCACGCGCCGCCGGTAGCAGCGAAACCCGCCAGTCGCGTCCATCACCGGCAGGCCCAGGATCGCGCGCGCGTACAGGTTGCCGCCGCGGCTGATCAGCTGGCGCGCGAGGCCCCAGTTCACCGTGCCGCCGCCGCGCACGTAGCGCGAGCCGAGCACCAGGTCGTAGCGCGTCGCGGCGGCCGAGAGCAGCGCCGGCAGGTACGACGGGTCGTGCGAGAAGTCCGCGTCCATCTCGCAGATGAACTCGGCCCCCTCGGCAAGCGCACGCTTGAAGCCGGCAACATAGGCACGCCCCAGGCCTTGCTTGCCCGGCCGCGAGAGCAGGCTCACGCGCGGCTCGTCGCGCGCCAAATCGGCCACCAGCGCGCCAGTGCCATCGGGCGAGCTGTCATCCACCACCAGCACCCGCGCGCGCGTCAGCTCGAGCACGCGCGGGAGCAGCGCGCCGATATTCTCGCGCTCGTTATACGTAGGAATGACAACCGTGCAGTCGGCTACTTCAGCCAGCTGGCCGTGCGCGACGGCGCGGTCGATCTCCGGTACAATCATGGCACACCTGAATCTTCGCCTGGCGGCGTATCACTACAGCGTAGCGCGTATTATACCGCCTGCGGCAAGCTTCCTTCAATATGCACAGCGGGCGTGGCCAGGCTGCCGCAGGCAGCGGCGAAAGTCATATCATTGACACGAGTTACGTGGTGGGGGTTCGGGGGCGGCAAAGCCGCCCCCGAGAACTTCCTTTTTTT
>CALLYN010000314.1 GCA_937858455.1 uncultured Kouleothrix sp. | reverse complement strand
GGGCAGGGGTTCATCGCGGCGATCAGGATGAAGTTGGCGGGGAAGGTAAGCGAGCCCGAGGCGCGGCTGATCGTCACCACGCGATCTTCGAGCGGCTGGCGCAATACCTCGAGCGTCTGCATCCCGAACTCGGGAAGCTCGTCGAGGAACAGCACGCCGCGATGCGCGCGGGTGATCTCGCCGGGCTTGATCCGCGAGCCTCCGCCCACCAGCCCGGCCTGCGAGATCGTGTGGTGCGGCGCGCAGAACGGGCGCTGGCGGATCAGCGGCCGGTCGGGCGGGAGCATGCCGCTGACCGAGTAGATCTTGGTCACCTCAAGCGATTCCTCAATGCTCATGGGAGGCAGGATCGACGGCACCGCGCGGGCCATGAGCGTTTTGCCCGCGCCGGGCGAGCCGCTCATCAGCAGGTTATGCCCGCCGGCCGCGGCGATCTCGAGCGCGCGCTTGGCATGCTCCTGGCCCTTCACATCCTGGAAATCGACCGGGTAGGTGGCCTCTTCGTCGGCGAGGGTGTGGGTGGCGAGGTAAGGCGCCAGCGGCCGCTCGCCCACAAGATGCGCGGCCAGATCGGCCAGGGTGCGCACCGGGATGACGCGGGCGCCCTCGACCAGGCCGGCCTCGGGCGCATCTTCAAACGGCACATACACCGTCTCGATACCGTGGCCGCGCGCGATGCTGACCATCGGCAGCACGCCGTCGGTGTGGCGCAGCTTGCCATCGAGCCCTAGCTCGCCGACGAACAGCGCGCGCTCGACACGGCCTTGCACCTGCTCGGAGGCCAGCAGCAGGCCCACCGCGATCGGCAGATCGTAGGCGGGGCCAGCTTTGCGGATATCGGCCGGCGCAAGGTTCACGGTGAGGCGCTTCATGGGGAACGTGGCCCCGGAGTTCTTCACAGCTGCGCGCACCCGCTCTTTGGCCTCCTGAACGGCGGCGTCGGGCAGCCCAACGATCTGGAAGCTGGGCAGACCCTGGCTGATATCGACCTCAACCTCAACCGGGCAGCCTTCGAGGCCAACGACAGCACAGCTGAACACTTTGGCGAGCACGGGCGTTCTCTTTCTCGTTGTACTACGATCCTGTTCATTTGTTCTACCGTAGCGATGCGCCGGCAGGGTACGCTTGTAGCCATACTCGCCCGGAAGATGCGCCAGAGTTGGCATACCGTATGCTGAAGGTGCCACGGCGGCAGAAAGAGTGGCACCGCCCAGAAGTGAACCTGGTGCTTTCAGCGTGGCTCGACATGCGCCTGGATCCCTCGCTCGAGCAGTTCACCGCGCTCCACAACCACTACTGAATCACGTATAGATTGTGTTGCCCTCCGTGGCTTCGCCACGGAGGGCAACACAATACGAAATTTGGGGGCGGCGAAGCCGCCCCCAAACCCCCACCAAGTAGTGCAACACAATACAAAATTTGGGGGCGGCGAAGCCGCCCCAGACCCCTACCAAAGTGTACGTAATCAAGCGAATTTGGTATTACGCAGGTGGCGTGATCAGCTGGCCGCAAGCGTGGTTCGTTATGGTAGCTCGATCCGCAGCACCGCGGCGGTGTCGTCGGGCGCGATCAGCAGGCCCTGAGCGCGCGGCATCACGCCAGCGCCGCGCACCTCGGCGGCCTTGACACCCACCAGCAGCACGCTCCAACGCCCAGCCGCGCCCTCGGGGGCGACGGTGATAGTGCGGCCCTCGCGGCGCACCTCAAAAACGCAGGCAAGCTCGCCCGAGAGCGTAGGGATCTCGACGGTGATACCGGGGCTATCGGCGAGCTCGTACACCTGCAGCGTGATGCCGTCGGCATAGTCGTAGTCGGGCCGCTGGTCGTTCGCGCCCACCGCGATCACGCTATTCGGCCGCACGAGCAGCGGCAGGCTCAGCGCGCCGTGCGTCTCGCGCAGCCAGCGCCCGCCCTCGACCAGCTCGCCGGTGAGGAAGCTCGTCCAGCGCCCTTGCGGCAGGTAGTAGCTGACCGCGCCATCGGCCGAGAAGACCGGCGCCACCAGCAGCGACTCGCCGAGCATATACTGGCGATCGAGATAATCGCAGGCTGGGTCGTCGGGGAATTCGAGCAGCATGGCGCGCATGAGCGGCAGGCCAGTGTGGGCGGCCTCGCGGGCGTGGGCGTAGAGGTAGGGCATGAGCCGGCACTTCAGCCGGGTGAAGGCGCGCAGCACCTCG
>CALLYN010000313.1 GCA_937858455.1 uncultured Kouleothrix sp. | reverse complement strand
CGCGCCGCGCTGCGCGATGGCTTTGCGGCCAACCTGGCCGGCGGCACGCACCACGCCTACGCCGGCCACGGCGAGGGCTACTGCGTCTTCAACGACAGCGCGGTGGCCGCGCGGGCCATGCAGGCCGAGGGCCGCGCCCGCCGCGTGGTGATCATCGACTGCGACGTACACCAGGGCAACGGCAGCGCCGCCATCCTCGCCGGCGACGACACGATCTACACCTTCTCGATCCACGGCGCCAACAACTTCCCGTTCCACAAAGAGCAGAGCGACCTCGACATCGCCCTGCCCGACGGCGCCGCCGACGAAGCCTACCTCGACGCGCTCGACCGCGGGCTGTGCCAGGCGATCGAGTCATCGCGCGCCGACCTGGCGATCTACCTCGCCGGCGCCGACCCGTTCGAGGACGACAAGCTTGGCCGGCTGAAGCTCAGCAAGCGCGGCCTGGCCGAGCGCGACCGCATGGTGTTTGAGTACTGCCGCGGCGCCGGGCTGCCGGTGGCGATCAGCATGGCCGGCGGCTACGCCCGCGACATCGCCGACACCGTCGATATTCACTTCGCCACGGTATCGGCAGCCGCGCGGCTGGCCGGCTAGGCGCGAAATACGCCGCGCGCCGCCGCGACGCCGAGCGTCAGCATCGCCAGGCTGATCAGCACCAGGCAGGCCACGTAGATCGCCGGCGGCCCGAACAGGTCGATCAGCACGCCGCCGAGCAGGCTGGCCAGCAGCGGCGCCAGCCCGGCCGCACCCGCGTTCATAAGTGCCTGGACCGTCGAAGCCCACTCGGGCGGCGTGCGCTCGTCGATCAGCCGCACAGTGTTGATGAAGTACACGCCGAAGCCCACGCCCTTGATGATCGTCAGCGGCACGAGCAGCAGCGGCGCGCGCGCCAGCGCGAAGCCAATGTAGTTCACCTCGAGCAGCGCGTAGGCCAGCAGCAGCGTGGCGGCCGGCCCAAGCCGCCGCGCCAGCGCCGTGGCAAAGCGCATGGCCGGCAGCTCGCTGAACGCCGAGACGCCAAACAGCGCACCCACCAGAAACCCGCCGCCGCCAAGGTACTCGACATAGATCCCCTGGAAGCCGCCGTCCATGCCCAGCGAGCCGCCTACCAGAAACGTAGCCGCCAGGATCACCATCAGCCCGCGGTCGCGCGTCACGTCGCGCAGCGGCCGGCGTGCGCCGCGCTCGATCACCGGGCCTTCCTCGAGCCGCGTGGCCGCCAGCACCGACGGCACAAACAGCAGCGCCGCCGTCGGGAACATCCAGGTGTAGCCGGCGCGCTGCCAGATCGCGCCAAACGCCGTAGCGACAAGCGCGAACCCCAGCGAGCCCCACAGCCGCATGCCGCCAAAGTCGAGCCGGTGGCGCACCGCCATGCGCGCAATCAGGCTGTCGCCGATCGGCCCCACCGGGCAGCGCGCCAGAGCCAGCAGCAGCATGATCGGCGCCAGCGCCGCAAAGCCGCTAGGGAAGCTCAGCAGCAGCAGCGCCAGCGCCAGCCCGGCCAGCGACAGCGTCAGGATCCGCACGCGAATGCCGCGGCGGTCGCCGAGCGCCGCCAGGCCCGGCGCCAGCAGCAGCGTCATCAGCGGCAGCAGCGCGTTCAGCAGGCCGATCTGGCTGCCGCTCAGGCCTTGCCGCGCGAACTCGACATTGATAAAGGGCATGTATACGCCGACGGCGCCCCAGTAGGCCAGGTAGAACAGCGCGCCGCGAAAGCTGGGGGTGAGCTTGAGGTTGAAAGGCACGGTAGCACCTGCTGTGTGGCCGGCCAGGCAAACGTGGGGGCCGGGAGAGCACAGGATACCACAGGATGGCCGCTGCCCAGGCAGCCGCCCTGATGCGCTTGGGGATCACCGAACAGGATCAATCAGCCTACCGCTCTGCTCTATAGCAGTGCGGGCAGGTCGCTCAGGCTAGCGACGGTGTAGTCGGGCGGGTGGCCTAGCTCGTCGGGCGGGGCGCCGGCACGATTGACCCAGCATACCCGCAAGCCAAACGCGCGCGCGCCGGCCGCGTCCCAGCCGTTCGACGAGACGAACAGCACCTCGGCGCGCGCCACGCCAAGCTGATCGACCAGCGCGTACACCGCCGGGTCGGGCTTGTAGCGCCGCACGGCATCGACGCTCAGCAGCTGGTCGAACACAGTCTGCAGGCCGGTCGCGCGCACCAGCCGCTCGAGCATGGCCGGCGTGCCGTTCGACAGAATCGCCAGCGTGAGGCCGCGCGCTTTGAGCGCGCGCAGCGCCGGCTCGGCGTCGGGGAATGGCGCCACCGCAAACCAGGCGTCGAGCAGCGCCGCCTCGGCCGCGGGCGCGAGCGAGGTGCTGGTGGCGGCCGCGGCATAGCGCAGCGCGTCGCGCGTCACCTGCGCGAAATCGGCGTAGCGGCCCATCAGCGAGCGCAGAAATGCGTACTCAAGCTGCTTGGCGCGCCACAGCGCCACAAACGCAGCAGGGTCGGCGGCGATGCCGGCGCAGGCCGCGCGCACCGCCGCCACGTCGAACAGCGTCCCATAGGCGTCGAACACCACCGCGCGCGCACGCTCGGCCGCCATACTCACCTCCGCCGGCTACGGCGCGGCGCCGGCCTCGCCCTCGCAGCGCTGCAGCACCTGCTCGAACACCTCGTAGGGCTGCGCGCCCATCACCAGGTAGCGCTCGGCGAACACCACCGCGGGCACGCCGCTGAGGCCGTGCGCTTGCGCCCAGGCGATATCTTCGTCCACCGCACGCTCGTACTCGGGCTGGCCGAGCGCCGCCAGAAACTCGTCGCGATCCAGGCCCACCGAGGCCGCCAGATCGGCCAGCACCTGCGGGTCGTCGATCGCCTGAGCCTGCTGCCAGTAGGCCGCCGCCACCGCGTCGTGGAAAGCATCGCCCATGCCGCGCGCTGCGGCGTAGGCCTCGCCAATCAGCGCGGCGCGGCTGTCGATGCCAAATGGGCCTGAGTTGATCGCCAGGCCATACTGCTGCAGCGCCATCGCCTCGAAGCGCGGGCGGCCGGCCTCGATCCGCGCGCGCAGCGCTGGCGGCATCGGCGGCGAGCCCTTCGGCCGCAGCTCAAACGCGCGCCAGTTGATCTGTACATTGTGATGTTGCTTGAGCCGATCCAAACTGGAGGCTACGAGAAAACAGTACGGTCAGACGAAATCCGACCACACGTCGATGCGCGTCGTCATACTACCTTCCTTCGTGACAGCGATTGCGCCTATGATAGCCGCAAATGCGCAAGCTTGCAATCGATACTAAACCAGCGCGTAGGTATCTTCGCCATTGCGCGCACGGTATCTAACTAGACATCCAAACATGCCCGCCTGCGTAGAAAGATATCGCACCGTGCGAACAAAGACCCTGTCCCGTCTGTTCGTCTCACTGCTGGTTGGCCTTGGCGGCGGCATGCTGCTGAGCGGGTGCTCGATCGGCGCCACGGCCGCCACCCCGCAGAGCACGCCGACGGTTCACCCACTGCTCGCCCAGCACATCACCGTCGTACCGTACCGCTCGGGCGGAATGGGTGCGGTCGATCTCTCCGCCGCGCGGGTCACAGCGACTCCCTCGCTGCTCGATTCGCTCTCAGACTTTGTTGGTCTGACAAACGACGATGGCTCGACGATCCAGGAAGTCACCGCCACGCCAGATCCATTCTATGATAGTACGCCATCGCCTACGCCTACGCCGTCGGCGACCCCCGGCACAACCACGCCAACCGCCAGCCCCTCGGCCAGCGCCACCGCCACGCTGAGCGGCGCGTCGCCGTCGCCAACGCTCACCGGCAGCACGGCCGAGCCTTCCGCCTCAGCCACGGCCGAGCCTTCGGCAACGGCCAAAACGCCCGAGCAGCGCGCGACGCGCCAGCCTGCCACGAGCACTGCCACGGCGCAGCCCAGCGCGACGAACACCAGCGCACCGCCCACCAGCACCGCGGTTCCTACGCGCGTGCCGCCCACCAGCACTGCGGTTCCCACGCGCGTGCCGCCTACCAGCACAACCACCAGCACACCAACCATCGAGCCCACCAGCACGCCAACCCGCACTCCCAGGCCGACGCACACGCCCAAGCCTACCAATACGCCAACCAACGTGCCGACTGATGTGCCCACCGACGTGCCCACCGACGTGCCCACCGACGTGCCAACCGACGTGCCCACCGACGTGCCCACCGACGTGCCAACCGACGTGCCGACCAACACGCCAACAAGCGCACCAACGAGCGCGGCCACCAGCACGCCCACCAAAGCCCCGACGAGCGCGCCCACCAGCACGGCTACCAAGGTCCCGACTGCAGGCCCTAACCCCTGGCGCTAACCAGTGGCGATGAGCACGACTTACGGGGCGGGGATCCGGGGGCGGCGTTGCCGCCCCCATACGCATTAAGCGTAGTAGACAAGGACAGCTCTTGTGGTATGGT
>CALLYN010000312.1 GCA_937858455.1 uncultured Kouleothrix sp. | reverse complement strand
AGCGTGCGGCCGGCCAGGCGCCGGCGCAGCACCGCCATACCCTGGCCGCGGCGCAGCCGCCGGGCAATCCCGCCGGCCTCGCCCAAGAGCGCTTCCCAGCACTCGCCGTCGATCAGGCCAGCCAGGCGCGCCCAGGTCATATCCGGCGACCAAGCCTGGCGCAGCAGCCGATTCAGCGTCGCTTCGTCGCGCACCTCGGCGCGCAGGGCGCGCACGCGCGCCTGGCGATGTGGCGCGAACGCGCCCTTATCGAGCAGGCAGTGCAGCAGCAGCGTCACCAGCTCGTCCTCGGGCGCGGGCACGTATGTCGGGCCGCGCGGCTGGCGGCGCGCCAGGCAGCCTTCGGCCAGGTTGGTTTCCAGCGAAGGGATCGGCTTGCCATAGACCACGGTGGTGACGACGTCGAGCTTCAGCCAGGTATCGGTCGTTTCGTCGTAGGCCACAAAGAACTGGTGCGGCGCATGGCCCCACACCGGCAGGCGCACAAACTGCAGCCGCGCCATCAGCGCCTGAAACTGGCCGATCTGATCGGCCTGCACCAGCAGATCGACATCGCCGGTGTCGTCGAGTGTCTCGAGCTCTTCATAGCCGCGCAAAAGGCAATACTGAATATGTTCTTGCTCAAGCCGTTCAAAAATTTCGGTCAATAACGTATGCATAGTGTATGCCTATATCATCGGGCAAACGATTAAATGAAACAGAGCGCCAGCCTACGCGCAAAGGCAACCCTGGTGGCGGGTTGGCACAGCTGTGGGCTGTGCCGACCCGCTTGGGAAGCGTGGCTTGGATTCGTTACTTCTTGCGGTTCTGGTTCGAACGGCTCGCGTTCGGGTCGTTCGAGGTGTCCGGCTGGGCGCCGTTGGCGTAGGTTGCCACCGGCTCAACGGGAGCCCAATCGGCGGAGGGGGCGGGCGCATCCGGCGTCATCGCGTCGAGTACAACCGTGGCGTTTTTCGCGCTGGTGTTACTCGCCGTCGGTGCCGCCGGTTGAGATTTTCCCAACGCACCACCTGTCGACTGTGTCGACGACTTGCCGGCCTGCGCCGAAGTCGAGCTGGCCGAGCCGCTGTTGAGTGCGCGCACCGGGTTCGTGGCGGTCGGGCCTTCCAGCGCCGGCCGGCTGGCCGCAAACGACGGGTAGTACTGGTAAGCCGGGCCAGCCTTCACGCGGTTGAGCACCGTGCCGATGATGTTCGCGCCCACGAGCCGCAGGCTCTCGACGGCGCTGATCGTCGTTTCGCGGCCGGTGGTGCCGCTGCTTACCGTCAGCAGCACGCCATCGACCTGCGGGGCCAGCGCCAGGGTATCGGAGTACCACAGCGACGGGCTGTCGATGATCACCAGGTCGGCGCGAGCCTTGCAGGTTTGCAGCAGCTCGTACATACGCTGCGAGCCAAGGATTTCGGAAGAGCTCGGCGTTGTGGTGCCGGCCGGCAGGATCGACAGGCCGGGGATGGAGCTAATCGCCACCGGCTCGGGCAGCCGATCGCGCGACTCGAACAGGCTCGAGAGGCCGCCCTTCTCGGGGATGCCGAAGATCGCGGCCAGCTGAGGCCGGCGCAGGTTGGCGTCGATCAGGATGACCTTCTTGCCGGCGCGCGCGAACGACACCGCCAGGTTGGCCGCCACGTCGGTCTTGCCGTCGCCGCGCGACGGGCTGGTGATCAGCAGCGATGGCAGATGCCGGTCGGTGCCGGGGATTTGCAGGTTGGTGCGCAAGATGCGGAAGCTCTCGGCCGCCAGCGTCTCGGGCGCGGCGATCGTCACCAGCTGGGCGCCGTCTTTGCCGGTGAGCTTCTTGTGGCGCGCCAGGCCGCCCAGGTAGGTCAGGCCGGTCACGTTGCGCAGCATCTCGGGCGTGTGGATCACATCGGTGAAGTACTCGAGCAGCATCATCGCGGCCAGGCCCAGCACCAGGCCGGCAATCACGGCTGCCAGCACATTGCGCTGGGTATCGGGCGCAATCGGCGTAGGCTCGGGCACCGCCGGCTCAACTACCGTCACCTTGTTGACATCGCTGGTCTGCAGCAGCTGAAACAGGTCGCTGTAGGCGCGCTGCGCTGCGGCCAGCTGCGAGCGGCGCTCGTCGAGCCGGATGATCAGCGCGCGCTGCGCTGTGGCGTCGGTGGTCTGCTGGATCTGATTCGCCAGCTGGTCGATCTCGGCCTGCGTCGAGCGAATGGTTTCCTGCAGGCGGGCGATCTGGGCCTCGCCCTCCTGGCGGCGCGCCACCTGCTTGCTGCCGGGGCCGCTCGGGCTCAGGGCGATCAGCTCGTCGCCGATGGCGTTGGCGATATCGGCGGCCAGCTTCGGATCGTTGGCATTCGCGCGAATGCTTAGGATCTGGGTGGTGTCGATCCAGGTACCGCTGACCTGGTCGGTCAGCAGGTCGGCGGTCGTGTTCAGCTTGAGCTTGTCAATAACATTCTGCAGCACCGGCCGGCTATTCACCAGCGAGTCGTAGGTCTGGCCGATCTGCGTGCTGGCGCGGAGATCGTTGGAAGAAACGTTCGGGTTATCGAGCACCGAGCCGATCAGGTAGCGCGAGCGCGACTGATACACAACCGGCAGCTGCGACGAATACCAGTAGCTTGTGATTCCCGCCAGCGCAGTGCACAACAGTACAATCCAGCCCCACCTCTGAAAAACCGAAAAATAATTCTTGAGATCCATGCCGTTTTTTCCTCCGTGAGATTGAGTTAGCAGTAACTACCAACTATCTCCTTGTCGCTCAATCGAGCGGCTGCTTTGTTCTGCGCCAGCGCCGCCGGCCTACATGCGGCGCTGGCACCTCTTCAATCCGTCCCATCTCTACCGCCGACGTTGTATATACCGATCAGCCCATTGAACCGCTCGATTGCGGGTTGTGGTTGCCTGCCAGCCAAATCTACCTACGGGCTTTAATACGCGCCATCACCGATGAAGATTTGCGCAGCGGTGAGGAAGATGATTTTGAAATCCATCATCAGGCTTTGGCGCTCAATATAGGCGATATCCAGCTTCAGGCGCTGATCGAAATCCAGGTTGCTCCGGCCGCTCACCTGCCCCAGCCCGGTAAGCCCCGGCACCACTTCCAGCCGCTCGGTATGCCAGAGCCGGTAGGTCTCTGGCGAGAACGAGGTCGGCCGCGGGCCAACGAGCGACATATCGCCCTTCAGCACGTTCAGCAGCTGTGGTAGCTCATCGAGGCTGGTTTTGCGCAGGATCTTGCCGACGCGGGTAATCCGCGGGTCGTTGGAGATCTTGAAATCCGGCCAAGTCAGCTCGTTCAGGTGCGCATATTTAATCTTCAGCTCTTCGGCGTTCGGCACCATCGAGCGGAACTTATACATTTTGAAGCGGCGCCCGCCCTTGCCGGTGCGCAGCTGCATAAAGAACACTGGCCCAGGCGAGTCGATGTAGACAAGCGCCGTCAGCAGCAGCACCAGCGGCACCACCAGCGGCGCCACCATCAGGCAGGCGCTGATGTCGATCATGCGCTTGATGAAATAATATGCCTTACCACGAATGATGCGGTGCTGTGGGTCGATGGCTAGATACCACGGAACACCCGTGCGCGATCGATTCGTTACATCCTGTACCATTTGC
Source organism: uncultured Kouleothrix sp. (assembly GCA_937858455.1). Classification (GTDB taxonomy): domain Bacteria; phylum Chloroflexota; class Chloroflexia; order Chloroflexales; family Roseiflexaceae; genus Kouleothrix. The sequence goes on along the minus strand of CALLYN010000312.1, from coordinate 4,040 downwards.
TTCGCTCCTTATCGCCCACACGCGTTACGTGAGCAGCGCCTTCCTCTTCCTCGTTCGTCATTGCGGGTGTGGGATGTCGAAGAGAATGCCGATACCGACATGATCTAGGTATCGGCGGTTCGGGTCGTAACGGCAGGCTCAGGTTTCGAGCGCTGCTCGTCCGACGTATCTGGCTCACGCCGTAGTTTCTCGCTTGCTTTGTGTACCAGCTCTTCCGAGGTGAGCGCGGTCTTCGGGAAATCGGCCACGCTGTAGCGAAACCGCAGCCCCAAGTGCTCTTCGACCTGGTGCGACAGGCGGCTCAGCAGCCCTTCGGTCTGCTCGGCCGGCGTCTCGGGCGCGAGCAGCAAGAAATGGCCGTGATCGTCGTGATGCGCCACCGCATCGGTCTCGCGGGTGTTTTTGCTCAGGAACACGCCGAACTGCACCTGCACATAGCGCTTCAGCAGCGCCACCTGTGCGTCGCGCACCGCGCGGTGCAGGGCCGCCTCGGAAGTCGAGGGGTCGAGCTCGATCGCCGCCAGGCTCATCGGGTGCTGGTGGCGCCGCGCGCGGCCCAGCTCGGTGCGGATGCGCTCTTGCATCTGCTCGTAGTCGAGCACGCCAGCGCGGCCTTTGGGCAGCGAGATCGCCTCGACTGCCTCTTCGAAATCCTGCAGGCCACGATTGACATACCAGGCGAGCGCCATGGTGATCATCAGCGCGACGATCTCGGTGATGGTAATATATTTATGAAACCCCTGAAACACCGGGATCGGGCTGACGACCTTCACGATCGTGTAGGCCGTGAAAACACCCGCGCCCAGGGCATACATCACGCGCTGGTTCATGCGCACCAGCATGAACAGCGCGCTCGCGACTGCGACCAGAATATAAAATGCAGAAGTCAGGTTGACGTTTGCGCCTTTGTCAAAGTCGAACCGCTCAATATTAAACAGCAGGCTTAACCATAAGATGGTTATGGCTACACGCCAGCGCATGGACTTCATAGCTCTATATTCCCTTCAGCTCATAAAAACGTCGTGGTGGAGTTCACGGATGTATGGAAGATTGTTGTGAACACCGCCACGTAAGAATTATTCAACTCGAGCAACACTTACCGGCTTGGTCATTCCTACGCTTGCTTTATTAAGAGTAAACACATTCTCACTTATCATAGGGTTAACATGTAAATCCCCTATGAAGTGCTGATAGAGTGAAATAACAAATTTGTTATTATCCCGGCTCCTCTGGAATAGTTGTAGCAGCGCGCGCACGCACCGCAGGCCGCCCACGCAGCGCCGGCCCACTGGCGCCGCGAGCCGCCGGGCTCACTCCCACCAGCCCCACACCAGCCGCCACACCAGCCAGGCACAGCCACAGAATTGATTCAGGTATTCCCGATTGAGAGGCAAAGAAACCGCATGCCGCCGGCTGTGTTCTGCTCTACCTACTCAGCCGGCAGCGGCGCCGGAATGCTCATTGGCGACTTCTTTAAGTGCAGGTTATATGATATAACGCGAGTTCACTTCATTTAGATATGAAGCGCTCGGACGAATTTTGGCCCTGGCTGTGCCCAGAATACCATTTATGCCTTTCAGAAGCCTTAAATTGCCTTTGAATAAAGCCGGGAAATGACAATAAATCCATCCCTCCCCCGGCAGCCACGCAGGCGATAGCGCCTTACCCGGCAACGAACCCCGCACTGGCAGCACAAACTGGGCCATCATGGCGCGCTATTGTTCCGGCATTTGCCAAGCCGGGCTGGTGCGGCGTCAAACTCTCTCCCTCTTGGCCTTGCCCAAGCAGGAGGGAGTGGGGTCGAAAGCCTCTGGATCATCCCTATGTTGCCGAGCCCTGTTTGCCGAGCCAGGGCTGGTGCAAGGTCTTTCGACCCCTCCCCCTACTCCCTTCCCCTGACAAGGGACGGGGAAACACATCTGGCTTTGTGGTGCGGTCGCGGCGGCGACCGCACCACAAAGCCAACAATACCCCCTTCTCGCGCGCGGGAGAGGGGGGTGAGGGCCGGCTTTGCACGAGCCCTGTTTGCCGAGCTAGCGCCTTTGACGCGCCCTCGGCTCTGTGGTACACTGATCGATGCTATCGATACGTAGGAATGCAGCCTCGGCCCGGTGCGGCCGAGGTGTTTTGTGTGAGCGCTATGCAACGAACCGACATCCGCAACATCGCAATTATCGCGCACGTCGACCACGGGAAAACGACGCTGGTCGACGCGATGTTGCGCCAAAGCCATATTTTCCGCGACAACCAGCAGGTGGCCGAGCGCGTCATGGACTCGAACGACCTTGAGCGCGAGCGCGGTATTACGATTATGTCGAAAAATACTGCGGTGATCTACAAAGGCGTGAAGATCAATATCGTCGACACGCCCGGGCACGCCGATTTTGGCGGCGAGGTCGAGCGAGTAATGAACCTGGTAGACGGCGTGCTGCTGCTGGTGGACGCGATGGATGGCCCCATGCCGCAGACGCGCTTTGTGCTGCGCAAGGCGCTGCAGGCCGGCCACCGCGCGATCGTGGTGGTGAACAAGATCGACCGGCCAAACGCCCGGCCGAACCACGTGGTGAATGAGACGTTCGATCTGTTTATCGATCTGGGCGCGAACGACGAGCAGGCCGAGTTCGCGACGATCTACACCAACGCGCTCACCGGCCAGGCCGGGCGCTCGCCGCTGAAGATGTACGATACACTCGAACCGCTGTTCGAGGCGATCCTGGCGCAGCTGCCGCCGCCCACGGTTCAGCCGGATGAGCCGACGCAGCTGCTGGTGACGAACACGCTGCACGATCCATATAAAGGAAAGATCCTGATTGGCCGGCTCCAGCGCGGCGTGATCAAGCGCAGCCAGGCGGTAGCGCACATCGACCGCCACAGCGAGCTCAAGCCGGCGAAAGTCAGCCAGCTGTTCGTGTTCCAGGGCCTCGAGCGTATTGAGGTCGAGCAGGCCGAGGCCGGCGATATTATTGCGATCGCCGGGATCGGCGAGGCCGGCATTGGCGACACGATCGCCGACGCCGAGCAGCCCGAGGCGCTGCCGACAATCGCGGTCGAAGAGCCGACGGTGCGCATGACGTTTAGCATCAACAACAGCCCGTTCGCCGGCCGCGAGGGCACTCACGTGACATCGCGCAAGCTACGCGAGCGGCTGTACCTCGAGCTCGAGCGCGATGTCGCGCTGCGCGTGACCGACACCGACACCAACGACGCATTCTCGGTAAGCGGGCGCGGCGAGCTGCACCTGACGATCCTGATCGAGACCATGCGCCGCGAAGGCTACGAGTTCCAGGTCTCGCGGCCCGAGGTGATCTTTCGCGATATCAACGGCCAGAAGTACGAGCCGATCGAGCAGGTGGAGATCGAGGTATCGGGGCAGTACCAGGGCACGGTGATCGAGCTGATGGGCCAGCGCCGCGGGATCATGCGCGACATGAGCTTTCGCGAAGACGGCACTGTGCACATGGTATTTCACGTGCCGACACGCGGCCTGCTCGGGTTCCGCCAGATCTTTCTGACGGCCACGCGCGGCGAGGGCATCGTCAACGCGCTGTTCATGGGCTACGAGCCGCTTGTCGGCGAGATCAACACCCGCGTGAACGGCTCGCTGATCGCCTCGGAGTCGGGCCTGGCGACGACCTTTGGCCTGCACAATGCCCAAGAGCGCGGCCAGCTGTTTATCGGCTCGGGCGTCGACGTCTACGAGGGGCAGATCGTCGGCCAGCACATCCGCGACCGCGACCTGGAGGTCAATGTCTGCAAGCGCAAGCACCTGACCAACATTCGCTCGTCCACGGCGGAAGAGGCGCTGCGGCTAGAGGCGCCGCGTGTGCTTAGCCTCGACGATGCGATCGAGTATATCGGCGATGACGAGCTGGTAGAGGTAACGCCCAAGAGCTTCCGGCTACGGAAGAAGATCCTGGCGGCCGACGATCGCAAGCGCGAGCAGAAACGCCGCGATATGGCGCTGGCGGGGGTAAGCTAATACCAACTCCGTTTGATATCTTTCTTTATACTCTGGCCTGCCCGGCGAAGCCGGGCAGGCC
>CALLYN010000311.1 GCA_937858455.1 uncultured Kouleothrix sp. | reverse complement strand
GTGCCGCGCAGCCGCCTGCTGCTGACCCACGCCGATGGCCGGGCCGAGCGAGTAGACGCGCGCGACCTGGCGCGCGTGCTGGTGGCCAGCCCCGCGCTGCGGCTGGTGCTGCTTCAGGCCTGCCATAGCGGCTCGGTCGGGCTTGGCGACGGCACAGCGGTCGAGAGCGCGGCGCTCACCCTGCTGCAGTATGGCGTGCCGGCGGTGGTGGCGATGCAGGGCGAGGTTGGCCAGGCCGAGGCCAACGAGTTTGCGCGGGCGTGCTACCGGCTGCTGGGGCGCGGCGAAACGATCGACTGCGCGGTGGCGGCCGGGCGCGTGGCAATGCGCGCGGCCGGCGGCATCGCCGACTGGAGCCTGCCGGTGCTGTATGCCGGCGCGCCTACGCCACGCCGCGCCACGTACCGGCGCTTGTTTGGCACCTAGCTGCGAGGGCCTCGGGAACTGGTAATCCTCCAACGGATGCCTTTGGCAGAGCGCGAAAAACGGATCTGCAGGGGCGGCAAAGCCCGCCCCTCCGCGCCCTACCAAGCGGGATGTTCGAGACTTCCCAAATATCTTAGGGCTGGCCTACATCCGGCCAAAGCGTGCTACAATAACTGGCCATGCAGCAGAATCAGTACCACATGCCGATCGAATGCGCGCGCATTCTGTCGCTTGCCGAGCGCGACCCCGACATGGCGGTGCGCGAGGCCGAGCGCGAGCTAGGCGCCGCCCCCACAAGCGCGTGGTGGCGCTTTACGCTCGGCTGGGCGCTGTTGCGCTGGGAGCGGCTTGACGGTGCGCAGGCGTGGCTCGAGGCCGCCCGCGCCGAGTTCGCCGCGCTCGGCATGGCCCAGCCCGAGCTGCAGGCGGCGTTTGGCCTCCTGCTGGTCGAGTTCAATCGCTCGGCGACATCCGAGCTCGGCGCCAGGTTCGAAGCGCTGGCCGAGCAGTTCGAGCAGCTAGGCGCCAGCGCTGGCGCATTCCGCGCCCGCGTGCAGGCCGCGCTGCTGCACGACAACCACGGCTCGGCCGCCGAGGCCCTCCAGCTGCTCGACCAGATCGCGCCTGCCGCCGGCGGTGTCGAGCCGAGCGACCACGCGCGCTGGCTGCTGGCGCGCGGCGCCGTGGCCGGGTCGCTCCGGCAATTCGAAATTGCCGAGCAGCACCTTGCTGCGGCCGAGCAGGTCTTTGCCGCCGAGCAGGCCACGATCGAGCAGGCCAAGTGCTGGTTTCAGCACGCATACCTGCTGCTGCTGCGCGGGCAGCTCGAGCGCGCGCGCGAGCAGTATGGCCGCGCCGACGCGGTATTCCGCAGGCTCGATCTGCCGATCCGCCGCGCGCTGCTCGACCGCACATTTGGCCTTCTGTTCAGCCGCACCGGCGAATACGACCAGGCGCTGCGCCACATGCTGAGCGCGCTCGACGCTTTCGCCAAGCTCGACCGCACCGCCGATATGGCCACGTGCCAGACGAATCTCGGTAATATCTACTTCTACGCCGGCTGGTGGCCGATCGCCGATGCCTATTACCGCCGCGCCGATCAGCTACTCGCGCTCGCCGGGGCCGACGAGCGGCGCCTGACTGCCCAGCGCAACCGTGGTCTGGTGGCCCAGCGCACTGGCAAGCTCGGCACGGCGCTCGCAATCTTGCAGGGCGTATACGAGCGCGCCAACACGCTGAAAGTCGCCTCCGATGCCGCCGAGACACTGGCGAATATCGCCGAGGTGCTGGGCGATATGGGCCGCTACGACGCGGCGATCGAGCTGTACGAGCGCGCGCGTGCGCAGTGCCTCGAGCTTGGGCAGGATTTCACTGCGGCTGACGCCGCCATGGATCAGGCCCGGCTCATGCTACGCCACGGCGATTACGCCCGCGCCGCCGAGCTGTTCGCCTTCGCCGAGCCACACGTCGCGCAGTATCCCGCCAACGCCTGGCGCCTGCAGCACGGCCTGGCTCGCTGCGCCGAGGCCGGCGACGATCTGGCGCGCGCGCTCGATCACTACCACCAGGCCCAGCGCACCGTCGCCCAGCTGCGCGGCACGCTGGCGCTCGAAACCGCCTCAAGCGCAATCTTCGCGCAGGCCGCCGAGCTGCACGCCGACTCGCTGCGCTGCGCGATCGAGGTCGGCGACATCGAGGCGCTGCTGCAATTCAGCGAGCTCCAGCGCGCGCTGGTGCTCCAGCGCGCCGCCTCCAGCCGGCCGCTCGCCGCGCCCGAGGGCGACGCCAGGCTCGCGCAACAGCAGCAGCACATTATCGAACTGCAGCACGACGACGAGCTATCCGACGAAGAGCTGGCCGAGCAGCTCGACGCGGCGCTGGCACGCTATGGCGAGCTGCTGCTCCAGGCGCGCCACCGCCTGCCCGAGCACTCCGCCGACACGGCGATCACCAGCATAAGCTTCGACCTTGCGCGTCTGCGCGAGCAGCTGAATGGCGCATACCACGGCGACTGGACCGCGCTCTCGTATCTGCGCGTCGGCGATACGCTGCGCTGCGTGATGATCACGCCCGATCAGCTCGTGCTCGCCGAGCTGCCGCGCGGCGATCTGCCAGCCTTGATCGACCAGGCAACCATCCCGGCGAAGCAGCGACGCACGTTCCGCGATTTCGAGTATCGCTACGACCACACCACCAGCGTGCGCTGGGAAAAGCTCGTTCGCCTTGCCGAGCGCCTGATTCCCGCCGAGGCGCGCGCGCGGCTGCATCCCCAGCACCGGCTGCTGATCGCGCCTACCGAGCAGCTGCATATGCTGCCGTGGGCCGCCTTGCGCCTGGGTGAACGCTGGCTGGCCGAGCAGGCGATTGTCCAGCTGACGCCGGCCCTTACGGTGTGGCAGGCGCTGGCCGCCCGCGCCGCACCGCCTGGCGCACGTGCGCTGCTCGTCGGCTGCCATACGTTTGGCGACCGCGCCGCGCCCCTGCCGCACGTTGCCGATGAGCTTGCCATGGTCGCCAGCACCTGGCAAGGCCCCTGCGACCGCCTGCTCGACGACGAGGCTACCTGCGCGGCGGTACGCGAGCGCTCGGCGAGCGGCGGGCTGGCTCAGTACCGCCTGCTGCACATCGCCACGCACGCCGCGCTGGTGCCCGAGCAGGCGTTTAGCGCACACATCCGGCTATGGGACGACGAGCTGTGGCTGGCCGAGGTGGCGAGCCTGCGCCTGGGCAAGGCGCTGGTGGTGCTTTCGGCCTGCGAGGGCGCGAGCGCCGGCCTGCTGCAGGGCGACGAGACGCTGAGCCTGAGCTGGGCGCTGCTGGCGGCTGGCGCGAGTGCGGTGCTGGCGCACTTCTGGAAGATCGACGACGCGGCGACACTGCGCTTCATGCACAGCTTCTACATGCACCTGGCGGCTCACGGCGACGCCGCGCGCGCCCTAGCCGAAGCCCAGCGCGCCACGATCGATCAGAGTGCCAACACCCCCGCCGAGTTCGACGAGCTGCTGATCTGGGCCGGCTTTATTCTGACCGGCGCCACGCCCACCTAGCGCGGCGCCACACAAAGCAGCGGCGCCGATGGGATTCTACCCATCGGCGCCGGCTGCGGCTTGCGGTGCGGCGGTTAGTGGCCGCCACCATGGCCGCCGGGGTTGCTGTTGTTGATCGGCGTGGGGGTTGGGTCGGCCGCGTAGCTCACCGGCGCCTGCGCGCCGCCGCTCGCCAACACACCCGCGCCGATCGCCAACCCCAGCAGCAGCGCGGCCATCCATCGCGCCATTCGGTTCCGCATGTCCTTGCCTCCTCTTCGGTACTATCGCCAGGTGGCGAAAACACCTAAGAAGAGGCATGCGTGCGCGAAACGTATCGGCGGGCGCGCCGAATACTACGATGGTGCGTCGTTTTTGGGGAAGTTGGCAGGGGTTGTGCAGCTACGCGCTGCGGGGTACTACCTGGCCGGCAGCGCGTCGAACGCGGCGGCGAGCACGCCTGGCGCTATGCCGTAGTGCGCGCTGAGCGCCGCCACCACGTCGCCTTCGATCGGGTGATCGGAGCGCTGACCGGCGTGAAATGTCTGCAGGTGATACGGCTTGGCATCGCTGTCGAAGCGCCAGATCTGCTCGCCCACAATCTTGCGGATGATGATGCGGTTGAGGAACAGCCCGCCCTCGCCGTAATCGTCGGCGGTGGCCCGGCAGTACTCGGCCGGGTCGACCGGCTGGTCGATCAGGTTGAACAGGTAGGGGGTTGGGTGCGGCACGCCTTCGATCAGGTACTCGTCGGTGGCCACCGGGCGCGCGCTATAGTGGAAGAACGGCGTCTCGCGCCCGGTGGCGCGGTGCGTGTCGAGCGGCACGGCGGCATACAGCGGGTAGCCGGCGTCGGCCAGCCAGCGCCGGCCGTGCAGCAGCACGACGATCGCGGTATGGCAGCCGCGCGTCTCGCCCATGTTGTTGATCGTGAGGTAGCTCTCGAAGCCCAGCTGCTTAAGCAGCGCCAGAAACGCGAGGTTGCTCTCGAAGCAGGTGCCGCCGGTGCCTTGCGCGATTGCCTGGCGCCAGAACTCGCCGGCCCAGCGCGGGCGCTCGTTCAGGCCGGCAGTGCCCCAGCGCCGGGCGATGCGCGAGGCGCTTTCCCAGGGCACGCGCCGGCCATAGGCGCCGAGCAGCCGGTCGAGCAGCGCAAGATCGGGCGGGCCCTGCGCGACGCCCAGGAATTCGAGCACTGCGCCGGCGAGCTCGGCAGGAAGTATCGTCATCGCTGGTTCGAAGGGTGGCGCCATATCCAGCATAATAAAACATCTGTGCTGGTATGTCAACGGGCCAGCGCCGGCAGAATAAAGACATCGGCCAGCATCGAGATCATGGTGAGCGTGTGCAGCGCCACCGAGGCCCAGGTATTGCGCGTGCGCAGCACCAGGTAGCCGCCCACCAGCCCGATCGGCAGCGCCATTACCGCCATCAGGCCGCGCTCGGCCATGCCCACTGGCGCCACCGCGTAGTGATTGGCCATATACAGCAGCGTGGTGACGATCACCACCACGTGCCGGTTGACGCCGCGCGCCAGCAGCCCGGCGAAGAGCATGCCGCGCCAGAGCCACTCCTCGGCCAGCACCAGCAGCGGGAATAGGTAGGCCATGCGCATCCCCACCAGGATGCGCTCCATCTCGGCAAGCGGAACGCCGCCATTACGGTAGTAGATAAACGTATTGCCCATGTCCAGCAGCATCAGCGCGCCGCCGATCAGCCCGCCCCACAGCAGCGCGGCGCGCAGGTTGCGGCGCGTCAGGCCGATCGCCGCCCAGGCGTCGTAGCGCCGGCAGTACCACAGCGTCAGCGCAATGCTGCCAAGCACATACACCACCAGCGCGGGCCACTCGCGCACCACGGTGAAGTGGCCCAGCAGGCCAAGCGCCCACACCAGGCCGATCAGGCCGGCCGCTAGCCGCGCCGGGCGCCGCGAATCCGCCGCCGCCGGCGCTGCCGCCGCCGGCACAAGCCATACGCTCATGGTATCATCGCTCCTTTCTGTGTTCCGGCTCGTGGGCTGCGCGCAGCACGCGAACGCAGCCGGCACAATCGCACGCCAGCTGCAGCATGCCCATACTACTCTGCCGCCCTCGTCCCTACGCTTTCCGGGCGCAGAGGCGAAAGCGGCAGAGCAACACCCGAAGCCCTAGAAGCCACTACGCTAGCATGAGTCTAGCGGCCGGCGCGCCCTGGGCAACACATATGCCGCAATCACACGTAATACTTTCGCAACCAAGAAACGCTTGACATCGCATGAATTGCAACTATAATCGGCGGTAGACTTTCAGGCCATTAGGAAGCGATATACTATGGCTGGTAAAAATACCCACCTGCGAGGTTGTGTCGCCGCTTGCGCGCTGATGCTGTGCCTGGCGGCGCTGTGGCCGGCTGGCGCGCGCGCCCAAGGCGGCGGGCCGCTCTACTTCCCGGCCACCGGGCACCACCTCGACGACGAGCACGGCTTTCTGGCGTTCTGGCGCGATCACGACGGCGAGCGGCGGCTGGGCTTCCCGATCAGCGAGGCGCTGCCGCTCGATGGCGCCACAGCCCAGTATTTCGAGCGCGGCCGCCTCGAGCAGCAGGCCGCCGCCGATGGCACGAGCCGCGTGGTGACCGGGCGTGTAGGCAGCGAATACGCCGAGGCGCTGTGGAAGCGCTTCGCGCCTGCGCCGCCGCACAAGCCGATCGCAGGCGAGCAGCTGTTTGAAAGCACCAGCCATACCACGCGCGGCGTGTTTCTGAGCTTCTGGAAGGGCGCGGGCGGCCTTGACTTCTTTGGCGCGCCGATCAGCGAGATCAGCTGGGAGCTGGTGGGCGGCAGCCGGCGCCAAGTTCAATACTTCGAGCGCGCGCGGCTCGAGCGCGACCCCGAGCAGTCGGGCACGGCCGACGAAGTTCGCGTGAGCGACCTGGGGCGGGCGCTGGCGGCGCTACGCGGCATCGACATCACGCCGGTGGCGAATGTGGGCTACGAGAGCTACGGCCCGTCCGCGCCGCTCGCCCCTGATATGGCGCCGCTCGGCGGGCCGCCGCGCGTAGCCGAGCCGCCGGTAGCCGTGCCTGTGCCCCAAGCGGCCGCGCCGACCCGGCCACGCCGCACGCTCGAGCAGATCAATAGCCCCGGCGGCGAAAAATCGATCCTGGTGAACCTCAGCAGCCAGTGGCTTTACGCCTACGAAGGCGACAAGCAGGTGTTCGACGCGCCGGTATCGACTGGGCGCGACGGCATGGAGACGCCCACTGGCAACTACGCGGTCTATGCCAAGCTAAAGGTGCAAACGATGGACGGCGTGCTCGACGGGCAGTACTGGGTGGTGCCGAACGTGCCGAATGTGATGTATATCAACGGCGGCGTGGCGCTGCACGGCACCTATTGGCACAACCGCTTCGGCAGCGGCGCGCGGCTCTCGCACGGCTGCGTGAACCTGCCCCTCGGCGCGGCGGCCTGGCTCTACGATTGGGCGCCAATGGGCACGCCGGTGCGGGTGACATACTAGAAAAAGCATCTGCGGCTGCGGCTTTGCCGCACCCGCGCGCCCACCAAGCGGGATGAGGGGGCTTTCCAGATCCCTACGCTGCCTGCACGATCGGAAGAACCGTGCTATACTTGCTTACGAACATTGCTCCACCACCTTCGTAATGTGACGCATCACCTGGCGCCTGATCGCATCAAGCGGTTTGTGATACAAAGGAACCGCAGTGACAACCCTTGCAATCGGCGACAGCGGCGATGTACGGCTGACGTTACGCGGCGCCGACGAGAACCGCATCCTGGCCACGATACGGCGTTGGCCGCATTGGCGAGAGATCGCGCTCGAGCGCCATCCCGACGACACTGCACGCTATGTGTCGGTGACGCTGGTGGCCGACCAAGCCTACGAGGCGACGGTGCGCGAGATCCTGAAGCGTAGCTTTGGCCTGACGTTCCCCAAGTCCGGGGGTAGCTGCGATCTACCGCCCGCTCCGCCGGTCACCAGCCGCCGCCGCAGCCGCTAGGCACACTCCTACAGCTAGGCACACAAAAAAAGCCGGGGGCGCGAGGTATTCACTACCTCGCGCCCCCGGCCTATTCGCGTGCTTACCAGCGGCTGCTGGTGGTGCGCCGCTGCTGCTGGAAGCAGTCCGAGCAGTACACCGGCTTGTCGCCGCGCGGCACGAACGGCACCTGCGCCTCGC
>CALLYN010000310.1 GCA_937858455.1 uncultured Kouleothrix sp. | reverse complement strand
AGCGCCGCCCAGCGGCCGGCGACAATCGCCGGGTTGCGGCTGGCCAGGCCGTAGCCGGCGGCCAGCAGGTCGTAGGTGGCGATCGCGGGCAGGTTGGCCAGCAGCAGCGGCGTAGGGTAGCAGCGCACCAGCGTGCGCAGGCGGTTGCGCCCAAGCAGGCGCTGCTTGAATGGCGAGCCCTGCCCGGCAGTGGCGGAGTAGACATGCCTGGCGCGCGCGCTGGGAACCACCGCGCTATTCCAGCCGCGCAGCCGCGCCCGCCAGGCCAGGTCGGCGTCTTCGAGGTAGTTGAAAAAGCCTGGCTCCATCAGCCCCACGTCGGCCAGCAGCTCGCGGCGAAAGAGCGCCAGGCCGCCGCTGACGCCAAAGATCGGCTGCGGCGCCGCCGGCAGATCGGCCAGCGGGCGAGTGGCCCACAGGTCGAGCGCCAGCCCATCGCGGCGCACCTGGATGCCTGCCGATGCCACCAGGTCGGGCCGGTGGTCGAACAGCAGCACGCCGCCGGCCGCTCCCAGCGTAGCGTTCTGCTGCAGCGCCTCGAGCAGCTGGCCTACGCAGCCTGGCTCGGCAAAGGCGTCGTCGTTCAGCAGCAGCAGGAACGTGCCGCTGGCGGCGCGCAGCCCGGCATTCACGCCGCCGGCGAACCCCAGGTTGGCGGGCAGCGCGATCACGCGCGCGCCGGGGTAGGCGCCGCGCGCCCAAGCCGGCATCCCGTCGCTCGAGCCGTTGTCGACAAGCACCAGCTCGGCGCCGGGCGGCAGCTGCGGCTGGAGCAGGGCCAGGCAGCGCGGCAGGTGGCGCATGCCATTCCAGCTGACGATGATGGCCGAAAGAGTGGGTGTTGGCATGGTACTGTCTGCTGGCGCTTGAGCTATGCGGCTGGCGAGGGCATTGGGAAGGGCTGCCGTATTTGGCGCGCTGCGCTACGCCTGCTTCGGGCGCGCCGCCGGAGCGCGCGCGAACCAGAATGCCAGCGCGCCCAGGCCGGCGTATACCAGGCCTACCAGCGCATACACGAGCTGGCCGTGCTGAAGGAGCGCGCTGCCGACCTGATACACGCCGTAGGCAGCCAGGCCGCCCCCGGCCATGATCGCGCCAAACTGCAGCAGCAGCGGCTGGCGAGTAGCGGCGCCTACAAGTGCAAGCAGCGCGTTGAGTGCGATCAGCACCGCCAGCGCAAGCAGAATGATCGCGCGGATGGTTTCGGCGCGCGGCGTGATCCCCAGCATCGCGGCGGCGGCCGTAGGGTCGCCCAGCGTGATCACCAGGCCGGCTAGGTCGCCGAGCTCGGCCAGCGCCACAAGCGCGAAGAACCCGATCGCCAGGGCGCGGCGGCTCATACCCGCGCCTCGCCTGGCTTGTGCTGCAGGAACGGGTGGAACATCAGCCCGAGCCCGACACCAGTCGCAAGCCCGGCCAGCGTCGTGATTGTGTTGTCGAAGCGCCACAGCCCGAACACCTGGCCGGCGAACTCGGCCGCGTAGGTGAAAATCAGCAGCGCGAAGATCGGCAGGCCGCGCAGGCCGTAGTGCGGCAGCCATGCGCGGCCCGCGCCGGCGTCGGCGGCGTACCACAGCCGCGTCAGCAGCAGCCCCAGCACGGTGCCATAGCAGCGCATGCACACGGCCATAATATAGCCGTCGTAGAGCGGCACGCCGCGCTCGGGCTGCGGGCAGACGAAGCTGCCCATGGTGTAGATGATGCCGGACACGGTGCGCGGCACCAGCAGCCCCCAGGCTTGCAGAAATGGCGCCGCCAGCGGCCCAAGCAGCATCGCTGCGAGGACGGTATCGGCGAGCAGCGGGCGCCAGTGCAGCGGGCGTGTGAGGCGCGCTGAAAGTGCAGTCATGGTTTTTCTTTCGATCTGCAGGGCAGAAGCGGCTGGCAGTTGTTTGCCCGCGGCGCTGGTATGCCACTAGTACGGCGCCCTGCGGCTTGCTGGATGTGCCGGCTATGATACCGCAACATTCGCATATATGCGAACGTCATACGGGCAGATAGCCATCCCGCTTGTGTGGGATGTACCGATAGATATAAGGAGCAAGGCAATGAACTTCAACAAGCAGCCGTCGGTTGTAGCGGGCGTGTTTCTGATCGCGCTTGGGCTGGTTTGGTGGCTGAATCTGTGGTCGCTGCTGCTGCCAGGCGCGCTGCTGGTGGGCGGGGCCGTGGCTTACACCCAGCGCCGCCAGCTCGGCCGGACGATCGAAGCCGTGCAGGTTGGCCTTTGGGGCGTGGGCCTGGCGCTGCTCTTCATGCTGCACTTCCTGTGGCCGGGCGTGCTGTTGCTGGCAGGCACCAGCGTGCTGGTGCGTGGCCGCGAGGGCCGGATCGACGCGGCGGTGCAGCAGCTGATCGGCCGGTTTGCGCGCCGCCCGGCCGCACGGCCTGCGCCGGTGCAGCAGGTGCAGATCAGCACGAGCTACCCCGCGCCGGCGCAGCCGCAGCAGGCGCCCGATCGCTCGGTGACCACCGGCGACACCACGCGGCTCTGATAGCGATACCCAATCCGTTTGATCTCTTTCCTTTTTGCGCTGCCTGCCCGGCAAAGCCGGGCAGACAGCGCAAAAGAAATTTCGGGGGCGGCCTTGCCGCCCCGAACCCCCACATGCAGCACTGGCCCCCGCCCGGAAAACCGCATACAAAAGGCGCATGCCGCTGCACGCGAAAGTGCCGCATTGCAATGCCGAACAACGCAACTGCGAAAGCGCTAGCTTTGCTAAGGGGTGCGTGGCGGGAATAGCGCCTCGAACCAGCGCCGCCAGTTGGGCGCGGGCGCGACGGTCGGGGCCGGGGTGCTGGCGGGCTGTGCGGCGGTGGGCGTTACCTGTGGGAAGCTCGGCAGAATAACCGTATCGCCCTCGCGGGCGTAGCCGCGCTGCTCGCGCAGAATGCGCTCGGCATAGGCGGGCGACTGGGCTTCGGCCACCTGGGTGGCCAGCATGGCGTTTTCGGTGGCGATCTGGTCGTTCTGGGCGCGCAGCTCGGCCTGGCTGCGATCCATCTGCGCGCTCGTCAGCACCTGGCCAACAAAGCCCGAAAGAGTCCAGAGCGAGAGCGCAACCAGCACCAACGTCAGGAGGCGCACGCCCGAGCGGCCGAAACGCGAGGGTGCGTTAGCTGGGGGCGCGGCGAGAGCCGTACCCCGGCGTTGAGAGCTCCTGCGCATGGGCGGTTCGCTTTACTCGGCGCGCGTGCCGCGCGGCGCTTCCAGAAGCAGTGGCTCGTCGATATTCGTCGACATAGCGCTTTGGCCGCGGAATAGCCCGCCTGGCTCGATGTGCAGCGCGGCAGTGGTGATATCGCCCCAGACTTTGCCGGTGGGCGAAATTTCGAGCTGCTCGACGGCGGTGATCTCGCCTTTCACGGCACCGGAGACGTGCACATTCTGGGCTTTGATCGTCGCAATTACCCGCCCCGTCTCGCCGATGATCAGGTTGCCGAGGATCTCAATATCGCCTTCGACGGTGCCATCGATGCGGATATTGCCGTCGGACTTGAGCGTGCCGACGATGTTGGTGTTGGCGCCGATCACGGTTTCGGGCTTGCCGTTGAGCGTCGATGGCGCTACGGCTTGCGGCTTCTTGTTGCCGAACATGGGGCCTCCTATGTTTTCCCGGCGCGGGGGATATGCGCGATTCGACGGGCCGGGCGGCCGCCGGGCCCAGAGGACAAGCAGAAACACTGCCACGAGCGCGGCCGCACCAGCAATTATATAAGACGTTGTAGGTTCAGGCAAGTTCATGTGTACTACCGGGCTGCCAGCCGAGCGAGCGAAGAAAAGCCTGGTCGGCCGGGCTAAGCTCGGCGCTGGCCAAGAGATCCGGCCGGCGCGCTAATGTGCGCCGCAGCCGCTCGTGGCGGCGCCACTGTGCTACCTGGGCGTGGTGGCCGGCCCGCAGTACCGCCGGCACCTCGCGGCCTTCCCACACCGCCGGGCGCGTGTAGTGCGGGTATTCGAGCAACCCGCCGCCGTGCGACTCTTCGGCGGTCGACTCGGCGTCGATCACGCCCGGCACCAGGCGCGCCACCGCGTCGGCCACCACCATGGCGGCGAGCTCGCCGCCGGTGAGCACATAATCGCCGATCGACAGCTCGCGGTCGACAAGCGCCTCGCGTACGCGCTCGTCGACGCCTTCGTAGTGCCCGCACACCAGCACCAGCCGCTTGTAGCCGGCAAGCTCGTGC
>CALLYN010000309.1 GCA_937858455.1 uncultured Kouleothrix sp. | reverse complement strand
CGATGGCGCGCGCATCGCTCCTGGCGACGACCTGCGTGCGGCGCTGGCGGCGCTGCTCGGCGCCAGCGCAGCCTCGCTGCCGGTTGTCGACGAGCAGGGCTGCGCGGTTGGGCAGCTTTCGTTCGACGATCTGCGCGCCGCCGTCGCGGCGGCAACACAGCGCACGGGCGATGGTGAGAGTGGCTGAAGCTGACGCGGCGCCGCGGGGTTACAGCGCGGCGCAAACACTATGCGCTACCTGATCGACAACTTTGCGCTGGTGGCCCTGCTGTTCGGCGAGCACCTGCGGCTCACCGCGATTGCGCTGGCGATCGCGCTGGCGATCGCCCTGCCGGCCGGCGTGCTGGCGGCGCGGGTGCGCTGGTTGCGCGGCCCGCTGCTGGGCGTGCTCGGCGTGATCTACACCATCCCGAGCCTGTCGCTGCTGGTGCTGCTGATCCCGTTTATGGGCATTGGCCTGCGCCCGGCGATTGTCGCGCTGGTGGCGTACGCCCAGCTTGTGCTGGTGCGCAATATCGTAGTGGGGCTGGTCGGCGTCGACCCGGCAATCGTCGAGGCGGCGCGCGGCATGGGCATGAGCAGCTGGCAGCGCTTCAGCCGCGTCGAGCTGCCGCTGGCGCTGCCGCTCATCCTGGCGGGCGTGCGCCTGGCGACGCTGTCGATCATCGGCATTGGCGCGGTGGCGTTTTTGGTAGGCGCCGGCGGGCTGGGCAAGCTGCTGTTCGAGGGCGTCACCACCAGCAACCCGCAGAAGATCGTCGCCGGCAGCGTCGCGGTAGCGGCGCTGGCGCTGATCGCCAACGGCCTGCTGCGGCTGATCGAGCGCCGCGCGAGCCGCGCGGCCGGGTCGTCAATTTAGCCGGCCAGGCGCGCGCGGGCTGCCCGCGTCAGCCCGGCCACCACCAGCCGGTACGAGTCGTCGATCAGCGCGCGCAGGCCCTCGGCCGGGATGCTGCCGTCGATCGTGACGGTGTTCCAGTGCTGTTTGTTCAGATGGTAGCCCGGCCGGATCGCCGGGAAGGCGTCGCGCAGAAACTGCGCCTGCGCCGGCTCGCACTTCAGCGAGATGCTCAGCGGCGTGCGGTCGATCGCCACCAGCGCGAAGATCTTGCCGCCGACCTTCAGCACCAGCGTTTCTGGCCCAAACGGGTATTCCTCGGCCGCGCCGGGCTTGGCGCGCAGGTACGCGCGCAGCTCGCTTAGATCCATGGCGTTGCTCTTTCATTCTGTATCGGTATCCGTCTGATCACTTGCTTATGGTGGGGGTCGGGGGCAGCTTCGCCGCCCCCGAATTTCTTTTTGCGATGCTCTGCCTGGCGAAGCCGGGCAGAGCATCGCAGCAATTGGCGCGTTCTGCCGAAGGTAGAGCGCGCCAAGATATTGGGCAAAAGGGCGCGCTAGCGCAGCAGCAGGCTCACGCAGTATATCACGAGGCCGGCCAGCCCGCCTACCACCGTGCCGTTGATGCGGATGAACTGCAGATCGCGGCCGATCTGCAGCTCGATCTTGCGCGAGGTGGCCTCGGCGTCCCAGCGGCTGACGGTGTGCGCCACCAGCTGGCCGAACTGGTGGCGATACTCGCGGCTGGCGTACACCACCACCCGCTCGACCAGCCGGTCGACCTTGTCGGCCAGCGCGTCGTCGTGTAGCAGCAGCTCGCCAAACTGGCGCACGGCGCGCTCGATCGCCTGGTGCAGCGTTGAGTCGGGCCGGGTGCTCTGCGCCAGCAGCGCGCTCTTGATGTCGAGCCACAGCGAGGCCGAGAAATCGCGCACAATCGGATTTTCGAGCAGCTCGGTCTTGAGCTCCTCGCCGCGCGCGATCGTGGCCGGGTCGTGCTGCAGCCGCTCCACGAACTCGTACAGCAGCGCGTTGAAGCGGTCGTGAAATGGGTGGTTCGGGTCGGAGCCGACGGCCTGTAGCGCCGACTCGACTGTGTCAAACAGCCGCTCGGAGATATGCCGGTCGACAGTGCGCGGCAGCCACCAGGGCGTCTCCTGGCGGATCTTCGTGCGGATTGCCTCTTTGTTCTCTTCGAGCAGCCGCGAAGTCAGGCTGACTAGCTCGTACACCAGCTCGGGCTGGCGCCGCCCGGCCAGCAGCGTTGCGAGCGCGCGCCCAAGCAGCGGCGCCGGCTGCACGGCCTCCACGCGCGACACCAGGCTGTGCTGCACCAGCGCCTGCACGTCGGCGTCGTTAACCACCTGCAGCGCGTTGTTCAGCGCGGTGGTGGCGTGCCGGGCGATCTGCTCGTGAAGGCTGGTGCGGCTCAGCGCCAGCGCGGCGCGGCGCACCACGCGCTGCCCGCGCAGCCGGCCCACCAGCACCTCTTCGGAAAGAAAGTTATCCTCGATAAAGCGCCCAATGCTGGCGCCAATGCTGTCTTTGCGGCGCGGGATGATCGCGGTGTGCGGGATGGGCAGGCCCAGCGGGTGCCGAAACAGCGCGGTGACGGCGAACCAGTCGGCCAGCGCGCCGACCATCGCGGCCTCGGCGAAGGCGCGCACGAACCCGACCCAGGCGTAGCGCCGCTCGAGCAGCAGCGCGGCCACGAACAGCAGCGCCACGCCTACCAGCAGCCCGGTGGCCAGCAGTTTCATGCGCTCAAGCTCGGTTTGCCTGGTTGTATCGCCCTTGGCTTGCATTATGTGTGCCTCGTCGTGCCTGCTCTGTATCAGCGCTTGCAGTAAGCGTACCGCCAGCTGTGATACGACGATCGCGGGCGCGGGTGGGGTTGCAGATGGGAGCAAAGTACTACGCGCCGCGCTCTGATCCTTCACAGCTTCTTCACAGCTGCCTGCTATAGTGGCGCCAACGAAACAGAACGGGGCGCCGCAAGCACCCCCTCGTAGCACAAGGAGCCACGACAATGGCATCGATCGTTCGCATCCGCCGCTTCGCCATTGCCCTGCTGGTCGCGCTGGCCGCGATCAGCGCCACCGTCGGCAGCGCGCTCGCCGCCGCGCCCGCCACCACGCCGTCTGCGGGCCAGTCTGCGCTGGCACAGCGCTACCATACCGAGCAAGATCGCCTGAAGGTGCAGGACTTGCGCCTGCAGCGCGCCGCCGATTTTGCCGCCAAAGTCGACGCGCTGGTAGCGAAGGCCAAGGCCAAAGGCAAGGACACCGCCGCGCTCGAGGCCGCGCTGGCCAGCTACCGCGCGGCGATCGTGTCGGCCCGCGCCGAGTGGCAGGCCGCATCGGATGCGCTGGCCGCGCACGCCGGCTTCGACGCCGCCGGCAAGGTCACCGACGCGGCGCAGGCCCTCGCCACGGTTCAGAGCGCGCACGAGCATATGGCCCAGGCCCATACGCTGGCCCACGGCGCATTCGTGGCGATGCGCAAAGCCCTGGCCGACTTCCGCAAAGCCAACCGCAGCCTCACCCAGCCGCAGCTGCCGCTCGAGCCGTAGCTGCCCCGCCGGCACCCCAACAGTAGCGGCGCCCGCCCGGCGCCGCTACTCCGCAGGCTTGCTCCGCTCGCCGCGCGCCGCGATCAGAATTCCCACCAGCAGCACCAAGAAGCCCGCCAGCTGCAGTGGCTTGAACCACTGGCCGAAGAACAGCAGCGCCAGCAGCGCCGAGCCGATCGGCTCGCCCAGCGTCGCGATCGCCACAAACGTTGGCGAAAGGTGCCGCAGCGACCAGTTCAGTGCGGTGTGGCCCAGCAGCTGCGGCCCTAGGCCCAGCGCCAGCCCTAGCAGGTAGGCCGCCGGCGCGAAGCCGCCAAACACCGCCGTGGCATTCCCGCCGCTCGCCAGCAGCGCCAGCCCTGTGGCCACCAGCGCGGCGCTGGTGTATACCAGCGCGACGTACGCCAGTGTCGAGAGTCGGCGCTGAATGGCGCGGCCCACCAGGAAGTAGGCCGCCACGGCTACCGCCCCCAGCAGCGCCAGCGCGTCGCCAAGCAGCGCATTGCGGCCATTGCCGCCGCTGCCATCGCTCAGGCCGATCACAATGCTGCCGGCCATGGTGCACACAATCCCCAGCCACGTCAGCCGCGCCAGCCGCTCGCGCATGAGCCAGGCCGCCAGCCCGAGCCACAGCGGCGAGGTGGTGACGAGCGCCGCCGACGAGGCCACCGAGGTGTACTCGAGCGACGTGATCCAGGCGAAAAAGTGCGCTGCCAGGCACGCGCCGGCGCCAACGCCCAGCAGCAGGTCGCGGCGCGTCAGCGCGCGCAGCTCGG
>CALLYN010000308.1 GCA_937858455.1 uncultured Kouleothrix sp. | reverse complement strand
AGCCCGCCGGCGCCCGGCCCGCGCAGCGGCAGCAGCCACAGCTCGGGCGCGCGCACCAGCGCCACCAGCACATCGCCGGGGAAACGCTGCCTGGCCAGGTCGGCAGGCAGGTGCAGGTAGCCGCGCTCGGTCAGCTCCAGCTGAATCGTGCTCATCGTGTGCGCAACCACTAGCTGGCGCCGAGCGCCAGGGCGGCGCCGCTAGCCAGCTGCTGGGCCAGGCTTTCCATTGTCGCGGCCACGGCGGTGCTGAGCGGAGCGCCATGCTCGAAGCACTCGCCCTCGATCAGGTACACGGTGATATCGTGCGGGTACTCGTCTTTCAGCAGCCAGCGCCCGAACGCCAGCGCGTGATCCCAGCGGAAGGCGTGCAGGTTGGCGCCGAGCGGCGGCAGGTTCTCAAGCTCTTCGCCGGGAACCTGGAACAGCGTGCCGGGTGCCGCGCCAGTCCAGGCTGCGTCGACGATGATCACCCGATCGGCGCCGCGCATCTTGAAGGCCACGTCCATGCCAGCGGTGCCGCCGTCGGCCACGCGCACCCCGGCGGGCAGGCCGATCTCCCACATCCGGCGGATGAGGATCGGGCCGACGCCGTCGTCGCCGCGCAGCAGGTTGCCACAGCCGATTACGAGTGTATCCATGTTTCAGTCCGTTTGTAGCTACAGCTTCGATCGCCGGCTGTCGATTACGCGACGTACGCGCTGGGCCGCATCGTACGCCGATTCTGCCTGCCGCCTCGTGGTGCGGTCGCTCTGCGACCGCACCACGAGGCCAAAGCGGGAGACGACCGCGTGGCTCGTGCAGATTCGGGGCCGAGCGGCGCAGGCCGCGCGCCCGAACCTACGGCCGGCGATCGGCACTGCGCGCTAGCGCATGCCCTCGCCGATCTTGAAATGCGCGAGCTGCTTGCCGGTCTTCGCATCATAGGCGTGCACAGTGCAGACCAGGCACGAGTCGAAGCTGCGGGCGACGTGGCCGAGCTCGACCGGGTCGGATGGATCCTGGATTGTCGCGCCGACGTAGGCCTGCTCCATCGGGCCATTGACCTCGCGGTTATCGCGCGGGCCAATGTTCCAGGCGGTTGGCGTGATCACCTGGTAGTTGGCGATCTTGCCGTTTTCGAGCACGATCCAGTCGGCCAGGGCGCCGCGCGCCGCCTCGGTGGCGCCAAAGCCCTTGCCGGACTCATACTCGGTCGGCTTGATGTAGAAGCGCTCGTGCAGGTCGAGCTCGTCGAGCCAGCCGCGCACCTTCTTGTAGAGCTTGGCCTCTTCGTGCAGGCGCGCCAGCGCGCGCACCAGCACGCTCGGGCCCTTCTTCTCGATGATGTCGGTGAACAGCGGGTCGACGTCCTGCCAGTCTTCGCCGGGCTTGCCGGCCACCACTTGGCGTGCCAGCGGGCCGACTTCGAGCGGCAGCGCGCCGAGGCCGGGGATCTCGTAGCGCGGCGCCTTGGCCCAGGTGTACTTGCCCTGGCGCTTGCCGTCGGCCGGGTCGATCGGCTCGGTGCGGCCCTCGAACGGGTGCAGCAGGCCCTGGCCCTGGTAGAACGAGTGGGTGTGATCCTCGCGCACGTTGGCCTGGTCGAACTCGTAGTGCTTGCCGGCGGCGTAGATGCCCGAGCGCGAGATCAGCGCGGCGTTGCGGCCCTCGATCGTCGGGCGGTTGTACTTGTGGTGGTGCAGGTAGGTGCCCATGGCCAGGTAGTTGCCGTGGCCGGCGCCGAACTTGTCGAGCCCGACCTCGAGGCCGAAGCGCAGGAAGAAGGCTAGGTCGGAGTTATGCTGGGCCTCGTTCTCGTCGGCCCATGCCAGCAGGTCTTCCCAGGTCTTGATCGCCATCCAGCGGTCGAGCGAGCAGCCGAGCAGCTGCGTTTCGAGCCAGTCGTTCTTCCACTGCTCGAGAATGGCGATCGAGCGCGTCACGTCGGTGAGCGTCGGGCCGCACATCACGCCGCCGGGGATCATGAAGCTCGAGTGCGGCCACTGGCCGCCGAAGATCGCGTACACCTCCACGGGCTTGCCCGAGAGCGTCACGCCGCGCTCGTACGCCTCGCCCACCAGCGGGGCGAAGCGGCGCACTGCCTCGTCGTAGCCTTTGGCCTTGGCGTAGC